>JAURWD010000295.1 GCA_030655145.1 Ferruginibacter sp. | reverse complement strand
CGGAAGATAATCTCCCATGCTTCCAAGATCTATCCCGCGCTCAGTTCTAAGCTTTATGCTCCATACATCCAGTAATTGCGAGATAAAATTTTCCAAACCCATATAGATAAAGAACACACCAATGGCGAAGCCGGTGCGGCGGATCAATACAGAAATAAGCACCGCGATCATGTTGTAAGAAAGCGCTTTCAAAAAGAAAAAGCCCACATGCGAGATTCCGTAAGTTGAAAAGGAAGTACCAGAAGCAAAACCAAAGGTAAGCGCGGTCGCGAAAACAAGCAGGGTCGATAGAACAGCAACAATTAACGCGATCACTAATTTTACATGAATGAATTGCAGGCGTGACCAGCCATCGATGATATTCTGCCGATGCGTGCGATATGCAAATTCATTGGTGATCAACATGATCAGCAACAGCGCGGGCAACAGTAAAATTAAACCCGAAGCGTAGCTGGTTGTTTGCCAGGTTTTATCAAAATCGTATGGCGAAAACTTACCGACAATATTGGCCGCACTCGCCTGGCTCACAATATTTTTATTTACAAGAAAGATGACGTAGTTAACAGTAATTACTCCAAGTGCGAAAAAACTGCTGAGGATGATAAAGGCATTGTAGTTCTTTACCTTCATCCATTCTATCCTTAATAAATTGATCATAACGGGTGTATCAGTTAGTTGGTTAATTCCATGAATTTTGATTCGAGACTTTTCTTCTTCAGGCTCAGGTTGTTCAATACCACGCCTTGCGAAAAACAGTATTGATTAATTCTTTCCAGGTCCGCAGTGCCCACGGGAAAAAACAACTGTACCAGGTTCCCATTGTCTTTGTACTGGCTGGGGCCATCAAATTTTTCTATAGCTGCACGCAAGGCCGGCACATCTGCTGCGCCTACTTCGACAACATCTTCTGAAACAAGAATTTCATTTACATCGCCTGTCGCAACTAAGGTTCCTTTTTTAAGGATGGCCACGTGCGAACAAACCTTTTCAACTTCATCCAGTAAATGGCTGGCCATGATGATGGTTTTTCCTTCGCGGTGGAGGCGTTTGATCAGCTCGCGGATCTCGGCGATCCCGACGGGATCAAGACCGTTTGTTGGTTCGTCGAGGATCATTACTTCGGGGTTGCCGAGCAAGCAGGAAGCAATGGCCAGGCGCTGTTTCATCCCGAGTGAATACGTGCTGAACCGTGAATCTTTTCTTTGAGTGAGATTGACCATTTCTAAAACCCGCGGAATATCTTCTGCGCCACGCCCCTTGATCGCCGCGGCAATACGCAGGTTTCTTTCCCCGGACAAATAATGATAAAAATTCGGGGTTTCGAGAAAAGTGCCAATCTGGTTGCGATGTTTTTCAGTGGGATCTTCATCAAAAAGCCGGTAGCTACCCGAAGTGGGACGAAGGATGTCAGTAATGATGCCGAGCATTGTCGTTTTACCGCTACCGTTAGGTCCAAGAATACCAAAGACGGTTCCTTTTGGCACATCAAAACTAACGCCTTTCAACGCCTGCACTTTACCATAATCTTTCCGTAGATTCTCTATAGATAAAATAGACATAAGCCTGTTTGGTATTTAGGCTTTGAAGATAAGTGATTTTGGATTTTAGGAATTGCAGAAATATTATAAGTGGTGAGTTCACCGCAGGTGCCGTTCATGCCAGATGGAAGTAAACTCACCGATCGTTGCAAAACCCCTTCGATCGAAATTTAGTTTTGTCAAACGCAGGCGATCAATGTCTGCCTGCAGTACGCGCCGGCAAAATGGATTGATGGTACCGCCAGCTTCGAGTGGAGCGGCAAGCGGATTATATTGAAAAGCAGGATCGCAAATGGTGCCCCGCGGGTACATGATGCCAGGAACTCCCTGGCCCCGGGTGTCAAGAATTCGCGGGTGCTTCAGGCCCAGCGTATGGCCGTATTCGTGAGCGGCGGTAGTAGAATTATTAAGCAGGTTATCCAATTTAAAATAACCGGTATTGCTGCCTATCGCATCCACAAAGGAAATATCGGTTTCGGCGAAAGCTTCTATCCTGAAATAGTTATATCGTGGATTGATGTTTTCAAAAATTGTTTCTGGCACCAGGCCGGGCACCCAGTTTCCTTCAATATTGAAATGAACCCCATAAGTGGTTCCTTTAATAATGACTGTACCCATCGCCTCGTTCCAATGAGTTGCGATATCCAACGAAACCTGCCTGCTGATAATTTCATCAGCAGCTGTACCGTAAAAAAAGAATGCGGAATGGATGATAACCTGGCGTGTGTTGGTATTAATTTCTACCTCTCCCATAATGCTAAAGGTTCTTGCCTTTAAAAATAATCATTAAGCACGAACCAATACAGCGGCTGAATGGAGCAGTCGATAGTTGGCTGTGCCACGCAGTATCGGAAAATCAGGGTAAATTGGGGAAACGTTTTTTATGAGCAGTTTTCTAATCCATGCGAATATTGCAAAGGCCTTGACAATTTCAACTGATTTTTACACGTCTCCCGAACTTCACCAGGCAGCAAAAGAAAAAATATTTGCTTCTTCGTGGCAGTTCATTGGCAGCAAAGAACTTGTCAAATTTACGGGCGACGTTCAACCTTTTACTTTGTTACAGGAATATCTTGACGAGCCGCTTGTGCTCACAAAAGATAAAGCGGGTGAAATAAATTGCCTGTCAAACGTTTGCACGCATCGCGGGAATATTATCGCCACTAAGGCTTGTAGCAAAGCAGGCTCGTTACGTTGTAAGTATCATGGAAAACTTTTTGACCTGGCGGGGAAATTTGTTTCGATGCCGGAGTTTAGTGAAGTGGAAAATTTCCCGACGGAAGCGGATCACCTGCATGCACTTCCAATCTTCAACTGGGGTAATTTATTATTTACGACGCTACATAAAAAAGAGGAGGCATCTTCCTACTTCAAGGAAATGATGCAGCGGTTGAATTGGCTCCCAATTGAAGAATTTATTCATCGCCCTGATCTGAGCAAGACATTTGAAGTAGATGCGCATTGGGCACTCTACTGCGAAAATTACCTGGAGGGGTTTCATATCCCTTTCGTGCATGCAGGCCTAAACGCTTCGCTCAACTTTAGCGAATACACGACAGAGTTATATCCTAAATCAAGTTTGCAACTTGGAGTTGGAAAAGACGAAACCGATTGCTTCGATCTGCCCGCAAGTTCCGTCGACTTCGGGGCCAATATTGCTGCATATTATTTTTGGGTTTACCCGAATATGATGTTTAATTTTTATCCCTGGGGCCTATCCGTAAATGTGATCCGCCCGGTGAGCACACAAAAAACAAAAGTGGAGTTCATCGTGTTTATGTGGAAGGAAGAAAAGTATGACAAAGGCGCTGGGGGCGACCTGGATAAAGTGGAAGCCGAAGATGAAGAGATCGTTGAGAATGTGCAGCGGGGAGTTGTTTCAAGGTTTTACAAACATGGCCGATATTCCGTTACACGAGAAACAGGAACTCATCATTTCCACCGAATGTTAGCTGACAGTATGAATCATCCATAGTTGTGCAACCCATGGCAGGAATCAATTCATTATTTATATTCTAAGATTTTCCGACGGAGCCCCTGACCGAGCACCGAAACTTAATCTTTAACCTCAGTTTGATTCCAACAAATCGATCACACTCATAAAACGCTCCTGGTAAAATTTATTTCCCATCGAGGTGATGGTAACTCCGTGAGCTTTACCGCTACTGCTATGAATAAAAGACGGCTGACCATTTACAAAGTCGCACACAATTCCAATATGACCAATATCGCGTTCTAAGGGATTGGTACCCGTGAATAAAATAAGGTCTCCACGTTTGCAGGTTTGAAGTGTTCTTTTTTTCCCGATCGGACCAAACTCGAAAGATGATCGCGGTACCGCGATATTAAAATGATTGAAAACGTGGGTGATAAACCCTGAACAGTCAAAGCCTTTTGCCGGATCAACACTCCCATATAAATATGGTGTACCTAACAATGTCTTTGCAAAAGTTACCAGGCTATCACGGCTAGCGCGGTCCCTGGATTGTGCTTGAACTTGCGGCTGGACCGGCAAAACAACCTGGGGAGAGTCGCTTGATACGCCTGGTGCAACCACGATAGTATCCTGCCGTGAATCAGCAGATCCAGAATCGGATATCGTTTTTTGAAATGGTTTGAAAAAGATAAAAAAACAAGTGGTAGCGATGATGCCGAGCGTAAGCCCGCCCATAAATTTATTCATTTGCTGATTTTAAACTGGCAGATAAACCTTATGAGTCCTGACAAATATGCTACCAATCTTTCTACTGTTTCTCATCGCTCTAGTTGCGCAAAGGCTTCCCGGTTTTAAGGACACTTTGAATCCTTTCCAATGTTTTTTTCTCGCCGGTAAGACTTAAAAATGCCTCCCTTTCCAGGTCAAGCATATATTGTTCACTTACCAGTGTCGGTTCGCTAAGATCGCCACCACACATCACGTAAGCGAGCTTTCGTGCAACCGTCACATCATGGTCGGTAGCGTAGTTGCCTTTATGCATCCCGTTGATACCAGCAAGCATTGCGCCCAGCGCACCACGACCTAATACCTTGATGTCATTTCGCTGAACAGGCGTCACATACCCATCTTCATACAATTCTATGACGGCTTGCTTGCCTTCTGCAATTCTTCTCGCAGGATTAACACTCACCAGGTCTCTTCCTTTGCGGTAGATGCCGAGGTTAAATGCCTCCTGAGCCGAGGTGGCCACCTTAGCTGTGGCGATTGTTAGAAAACGGTTCTGCAGGGTAATCGTATCCACTTCCCCGATATGCATTTCATCCGCAGCACGAAGAACAAATTCTTTTGTACCCGCGCCACCTGGAATTACCCCGATGCCAACTTCTACCAAGCCTGTATATGTTTCCGCAGCCGCAATAACTTTATCAGCATGTAGGCTCATTTCACAGGCGCCTCCCAATGCGAGTCCGTGAGGTGCCACAACCACCGGAATTGCTGAATAACGGCAACGCATAATCGTATTTTGAAACATACGGATCGCCATGTCGATTTCGTCGTAGTCCTGTTCAATGGCCAGCATAAAAATCATCCCCACATTCGCGCCTGCACTAAAATTTGCGCCTTCGTTCGCTATCACCAGTCCCTTATATTTTTCCTCAGCCAGGCCAATGGATTTTTGGATTCCTTCCAGTACCTCGCCACCAATGCTACCAATTTTTGTGTACCATTCCAGGCCAAGCACATCATCACCCAGGTGATAGGCACGACAAGCGCTGTTTTTATAAACTGTGCTCCCTTCGAAATTTCTCATTACGATAAAGGCTTCGCCACCGGGCAATGCCTTGTATGATTTGCTGGCAATGTCGTAGTAAAGCCGCTTACCGTTCTCGACTTTATAAAATGTTTTGGCACCAGCGGCAATCATATCGTCCACCCAGGGCGCTACCTTAAACCCTGCAGCCTTCATGGCCTCTGAAGTTTTTGCGACGCCAAGAACATCCCATGTTTCGAAAGCGCCGATCTCCCATCCGAATCCTGCCATCATAGCATCATCTACCCGGTAGATATCGTCGGTAATCTCTGGAATGCGATGCGAGATGTAAGAAAACAGGTTATAGTGAAACAGCCGGTAAAATTCTCCTGCTTTGTCAGTTCCCGCATTCAGCGCCTTGATCCTGGTTTTAAGGTCATCAATTGGCTTCGCTGTTTCCAGGGTTGCGAACCGCGCTTTTTTGCGCGGGCCATACTCCAGTGTTTCGAGGTCTAGTGTTAGAATCTCTTTTTCTCCACCGGAACTTTTTGTCTTTTTGAAGAAACCTTGCCCGGTTTTATCACCAAGCCATTTATTACTCAGCATTTTTGTAAGCCATTCAGGGATTATAAATTGTTCCCGGGCTTCATCGGTTGGGCAATTGTCATGCACCCCGTTGGCCACTTTAACCAACGTATCAATGCCAACTACATCAGCGGTACGAAAGGTGGCTGATTTTGGTCGGCCAATGATCGGTCCCGTTAAAGCTTCAACTTCATCAATGTTCAACTGCAATTTGTCCATGGCATTCATAATGGCCATCATACCAAAAACACCAACCCGGTTTGCGATGAAGGCCGGTGTGTCTTTTGCTAAAACCGTTGTTTTACCCAGGTACAAGTCGCCGTAATGCATTAAAAAATCAACGACTTCCGGATCTGTGTCAGGTGTTGGAATGATCTCCAATAAGCGGAGGTACCTCGGAGGATTGAAGAAGTGAGTGCCACAAAAATGCTTTTTAAAATCGTCCGACCTTCCTGCCGTCATCATATGGATCGGAATGCCCGACGTGTTTGAAGTAATCAGTGTTCCGGGTTTGCGATACTTTTCAACCTCTGTAAAAACGGATTGTTTGATGTCGAGCCGCTCCACGACAACTTCTATTACCCAGTCATAGCTGGCCATATCTTTCATGTTATCGGTGAAATTTCCTGTTTTGATCCTGTTGACAACTTCACTGGTATACACCGGAGACGGATTTGATTTCAGCGCAGCCGCGAGCGCTTCATTTACAATTCGATTTTTAACTGACGGATGTTCCAGCGAAACGCCCTTCTTATGTTCTGTCTCGGTGAGATCCTTTGGTGCGATATCTAACAACAACACTTGCAATCCTATCCCTGCAAAATGACAAGCGATCCGGCTTCCCATCACCCCACTTCCAAGTACCGCAACCTTTTTAATGACTCTTTTTGACATGGCTAAAAATTAGTTAGTTAAACAACTATATTAGTCGAAATTAAGACATTTTCGAAAAGCGCAGGACAAAGTTTAATTATATCTTTTCCGGCAGTGCAAATCAAAAAAGACGTTTCATATCTATATTAATCTAATGTGTTCTTTAATTATTTGGACCGGTGCATCTTGTTTAATCGCCTAAAGAAAATGCAAACAATTACACTTTTTTTTTCGAAAGTGATCTACTTTATAAAATTTTACTATATTTATTCAAGCATTATCCCCTTCCCCACCCTTTTTAAGCGCCAAAACTCCCAAACGTTAGCCCGGGGTTTTACACACTAAATACAGTAAAAATACGTTTGAGATATAGCTCAGGAAGAAATGAGCTATTTACCTGGCCCTCAACTTCACAGTTGATTTGCCGGTAAAAGAGAAAGAAAGACGCTGGAATCCGAACAAATAATACCGGAGTCTACCTTAAATCCAATCATTGAATGAATCACCTGGCTGCCACAACTAGCGCAACTTCACCGTCTTCCCTCTCTGTTAGCTACCGCAGTGCTGACTTATCGGGTGAACCAGACCATCCCGGTCTGGAGGCAGTAATCATTACAGATATTCACTTTAACATCACCGGCTTAAATGACGCGGCTGAAGCCATGTATGGATTTAGTTCTGCCGACGTTTCGGGCAAATACCTATTAGACTTACTCGACTTTGAACTGGTTGGGTTTAGTCGCAACGATGCCATCGAGGCTTTATTTACAAATGGGCATTGGAGAGGCGACCTGGTATATTTTCATAAGAAACGGAAACTTGTGTACAATACTGTATGCACGCTTATCAGGGATGAGAAAAGCATACCAGTCATGATCGTAATTTCTACCCGGACGATCTCCGAGAAACTCCGGCAGGAAAAACAGTTGGCTGTTGCTGAAAATAAGTTGAAGACTCTCTTAGGTTCTTTTTCAGAAACAATGTTGTTCAGGTCGTTTATGAAGAATAGTCCCACCCTTGGTTGGATCTATGACGCTGAGGGAACACTGATCTATGGCAATCCCACCTTCCTCGACATCCTCGGCCTTCCGCCGGAAACGGCCAGGAAGAATATCATTGAATTTACCAGTTCACCAGAAGTGCTGGATAAAATACTGAGCAGGAACAAGCAGGTTTTATCGACTGGTCAACCTATTATTACTGAAGACGAGTTCGCAGACAAAGCTGGGATCATGCGGCACTATCTTTCCTACTGTTTCCTGCTCCCGGTTTCAAACAACAACCAGTTGATCGGTGGACATGCGGTTGAGATCACTGACAGCAAAAGATCCCGAAAAGAAATTGATCAAATGTTCGAACGGTACACGTTTGCGATCAATGCAAGTTCCGACGCCATCTGGGATATGGACCTGGCGACAAACACCATCTTCCGCAGCGAAACCTTCTCTACATTTTCGGGGTACGAGCCAGCCGCTATCGGTAATTCATTAGATTGGTTTCTTGAAAAAATTCATCCTGCGGATAGAACCCGCATTCAGACCAATATTGAAGAGCGTTTTTCCACGAACGCGATCAACTGGGAAATCGAATATCGTTTCCAGATTGCCGATGGAAGCTACCGGCACGTGCTGGACAAAGCTTACGCGATCTACGAAAATGGGCAATTATCCCGCGTTATCGGTTCTATGCTGGACATGACGGACCGCAAAAAACTCGAGGCGCAATTGCTGCACGAGCAAGTGCAAAAACAGAAGGTGATCAACCAGGCTATTATTCACGCACAGGAAAAAGAAAGAAACCGCATCAGCGGGGAACTGCATGATAATGTGAACCAGTTGCTGATGAGTGCTAAACTTCACATTTGCGTCGCCAAGACTAAAACTGATGGTGATACAGAATTGCTGGATAAAGCGAATCAATACTTATTGATGGCGGTAGAAGAAATTCGCGGCCTTTCAAAAAAATTAAACACAACCGCGATCACGCAAGTGGGCTTGCTGAAAAGTATTTCAGAGATCGGTTCCACGATGATGCTGCTAAAAAATATCCAGCTACACACCTATATATCTGAAGAAACGGTTGCTAAAATGTCGACTGATCAACAAATGATGGTATATCGCATTTTACAGGAGCAGAGCAATAATATTTTAAAATATGCGGAGAGCACCGAGGCGATCATTTCCCTGAACCAGGTTAACAATAATTTCGAGTTGATCATTAGTGACAACGGGCAAGGTTTCGATAAGAATGAAGAAAAAGCGAATGGAATAGGCTTCATAAATATCTTCAACCGCGTGGACGCTTACAACGGCAAGGCAGAAATTGTTACAGCTCCCGGTAACGGATGCACGCTACTAATAACCTTCCCGGTAACCACTGAAAACATAACATAAAAAAGCCACACTTTCGTATGGCTCTTCATCACAGTATTTTTGCCCGCTAGCTAACGCCGCTACCATTGTTGACTGCATCTTCCGGTCGAACAAAATGTAGTTTTCCAGCTGCGTCTTCGGCCATCAGGATCATCCCATTACTTTCTATTCCCCTCATTTTCCGCGGAGCAAGATTTGCTACAACAACTACTTGTTTGCCAATTATGGCATCCGGGTCGAAATGCAAGGCAATTCCGCTAACGATCGTACGAACTTCGAAGCCCAGGTCGATTTCCAGCTTCAGCAGTTTATCAGCCTTCGCTACTTTCTCGGCAGCCAGGATCGTCCCGACTTTCAAATCAATTTTCGCGAAGTCGTCAAAAACAATTTCCTGTTTGATAAGCGGCTCTACTTTATCTTCTGCAGGCGTTGCTGCCACTTCAACTGGACCAGGGGCAACCGGATCTTTTTCTTCTTTCAACTTTGAACTTTTAGTTTTTAATTTTGCTACCTGTTCAGCGACTTCCGCATCTTCAATTTTGCGAAACAGCAGTTGTGGTTCCCGCAAAGAATATCCAACACTGAGTAATTTTGTTGAACCGCCGTTGTGCCACTCCAGCATTTTATCAACCACCTTCATCATGTAACACATCTTCTTCGCCGCGAAAGGCAAAAATGGATTTATAAATACTGCAAGGTTAGCAGTTAGTTGAAGGCATACATGCATGCAGTTATCAATAAGCTGTTGATTGGCCGGCTCCGCTTCCAACGATTTGGCCACGATCCAGGGTTGCTTATCCTGCATGTATTTATTTCCTTTTCTTGCAAGATCGATGACCTCGTACTGGGCATCGCGGAATTTATACGTCTCAATTAAACCTTCAATGCGAACCTTGGCTGACGCGATCTCCTCAAACAACTTTCTATCTGCATCATCGAGCACAGCAGCATGCAACGGTGGTACTTTTCCTTTGTTCAATTTATGCATCAACACAAAGGCCCTGTTTACAAAATTGCCAAAGACATCTACCAACTCACCCTTAACCGTCTCCTGGAAACCTTTCCAGGTAAACTCGCTGTCTTTTGTTTCCGGGGCGATTGCGGTGAGATAATAACGAAGCGCATCAACCATCATGTCACCACCATTTTCCTTCTTCACAAAATCATTGATGTAATCTTCCATCTCGATGCTCCACCCACGGCTGGTGCTCATTTTATCTCCTTCGAGATTCATGAACTCATTGCTTGGCACATTGTCGGGCAAGGTGTTCCCGTGCAACTGGAGCATCACTGGAAAAATGATCGCATGAAAAACAATATTATCCTTTCCGATGAAGTGAACAAGTTTCGTATCTGCATCATACCAGTATGGCTTCCAGTCTTTGTTATTATCAAGCGCCCATTGTCGCGTTGCACTTATGTAACCGATGGGTGCATCAAACCAAACGTAGAGTACTTTTCCTTCTCCGCCTTCGATTCCGGCAGGCAATGAAATTCCCCAATCCAGGTCGCGGGTAACCGCCCGCGGTAGTAAGCCGGCTTCTATCCAGCTTTTGCATTGTCCCAATACATTTGATTTCCAATCCGACTTATGATCTTCAAGGATCCATTTGCGCAGGAAGGCCTCATGCCGGTTTAATGGCAGGTACCAATGTTTTGTTTGTTTTTTTATGGGAGCATTTCCGCTAAGGGTACTCCGGGGATTGATCAACTCTTCGGGGCTCAACGATGTACCACATCGCTCACATTGATCACCATAAGCATTTTCATTGCCACATACCGGGCAAGTACCGATGATGTACCTGTCTGCCAAAAAAGTATTGGCAGCTTCATCAAAATATTGATCTGTCTCTTTTATTTCAAGATCGCCATGATTATTCAACGCGGTAAAAAACTCCTGTGCAGTTTCATGATGGATGGGCGCTGATGTACGGTGATAGATGTCAAATGAAATACCCAGGTCGGCCATGTTACTCTTCAGCATCGCGTGATATTTATCGACGATCGCTTTCGGAGTGGTTTTTTCCTTCATCGCCTGAATGGTGATTGCGGCACCGTGTTCATCGCTTCCGCATACGTACACCACGTCCTTTCCCTGGGCCCTTAAATAGCGGACATAAATGTCTGCCGGCAAATAGGCACCTGCAAGATGCCCGATGTGCTTAGGTCCGTTCGCATAAGGCAGCGCTGAAGTAATTAAATATCTTTTGGGATTTTCCATCGTGTGCAAAATTACCTAAACAAACTTCATTATAAAAAACAATTGCCATCCATCAGCCTGTACAGCCTCCTGTTAATTAATTCGATTGCAAAGCTTTAAATGCAGGTTTTGGGTAGATTAATTTGTCTTTGTTACTCCGACTATCACTAATTTTAAATCATGGATTTCGACCGGGAGATAAGGGAACACTACCTCAGGGGACATGAAAAATTCCTTCGCCATATTTCAATTGACTGTGTAGTTTTTGGCTTTTTTAATAACGAGTTGCGGGTGCTTCTGCTACATGCAAAGTATGCTGGCCACTGGGCATTGCCCGGTGGTTTTATTTTAAAAGAAGAACATATGGATGCGGCGGCAAACCGGATTCTCGCGGAACGTACCGGGCTCGAGAAAATCTATATGCAGCAATTCTATGTGTTTAGTGAACCGACCCGTTCAACGCGAAAAGTAAACCAGCAATTTCTGCAAAACGTGGGTATCAGTTATGATGAGAGCTGGATGTTCGAACGCTTTATCAGCATCGGTTACACGGCGCTGGTTAATTTCTCAAAAGTGCAGCCGGTAGCAGATGTATTTTCTTCAGCCTGCGAATGGTTTAACATACATGCAATTCCAGAGTTGATATTAGACCACCGCGAAATATTGGATAAGGCACTTGAAAGCCTTCGCACGCAAATTAATTACCACCCGATCGGGTTTAACCTACTTCCCGAAAAATTTACAATGCCGGAATTGCAAAGATTGTATGAAACCATCCTGGATCGAAAACTCGACCGGCGTAATTTCCAGAGAAAAATTATTGGAACAGGAATACTAAAGAAACTGAAAGAAACGAAGCCAGGCGTCAGGCACAAAGCTCCATTCTATTATAAGTTTGATTTAAAAAAATACCAGCGGGCTTTAAAAGGTGGAATGGGTTTTGAATCCTGAATGTTCAACCAATACCTCATCGAAACCATGAATCGAAAAAACTTTCTTTCTTCCGTTGTTCCACTTGCGGCGACGTTTACGGCAGTCCCGTCCTTTGTACCTGCGGACAATGGGTCCCGCATACCACCCTATCTTTCCAATGGAGACATTATTGGCATCACCTGCCCCGCAGGATTTATTACACATGATGAAATAACGCCTGCGTTAAAGAAACTAACGGAATGGGGTTTTCAATATCGGATAGGCGCAACCGTTGGTAAGCGTGACTTTACCTTTGGTGGCACCGATGCAGAGCGGGCATCCGATTTTCAGCAATTACTTGATGATGATACTATCAAGGGCATTCTTTGTGCCCGGGGTGGATACGGCATGGTGCGGATCTTAGACCAACTTGATTTTACAAAGTTCAAGCGTAATCCAAAATGGATCATTGGCTTTAGCGACATTACGGTGATGCATAGCCATTTACAGGCAAACTTTGGCATTGCTTCGCTTCATTCCAAAATGTGCAACAGTTTCCCGGACGATTGGGAAAAAGCTGAACCAGTTCAAAAAGAAACCATCGAAAGTATCCGGAAATGTTTGAAGGGAGAACACATGAGCTATCCCTTCTCACCCTCAGCGAGAAATAAAAACGGCGAAGCCACGGGCTTGTTGATGGGAGGCAATTTAAAAACCCTGGAGTCGCTCGCAGGTAGTAAAAGCGATCTACTTACGAAAGATGCACTTCTCTTTGTGGAGGATACGGGTGAATACCTTTATAGCATTGATAGGATGTTCTGGAACTTAAAACGTACCGGGAAATTGTCGAAGCTGAAAGGTTTGATCATAGGAGGTTTTAAAATTAAGAAAGATGATGAAGGCGAAGAATTTGGAAAAAGCCTTCAAGACATTGTCCTGGAAAAGGTAGCTGAATATAATTATCCTGTATGTTTTGATTTCCCGGTTGGTCATCAAAAAAATAATTTTGCCCTTAAGTGTGGAGTAAAGCATACGCTGCAAATAACAACCAATTCCTGTTCATTAAAAGAATCAAGATGATAAAAATACCACCGTATTTAAAGAAAGGCGACACAATTGGTCTTACTTGTCCTGCCGGATATATGATGAAAGAGAAAGCACAAGTTTGCATAGAAACACTGCAGGCCTGGGGTTTTGATGTGATGGTTGGAAAAACACTGGGAAGCAATTCTGCGACCTATTTTTCAGGGACGGATGAAGAAAGAAGAAATGAACTACAGGCAATGTTGGACGATGACAGCATTCATGCAATTTTGTTTGGGCGTGGGGGCTATGGCGTTAGCAGGATCATCGACCAGCTTGATTTCACAAAATTTAAAAAGAATCCAAAATGGGTTGTTGGTTACAGTGATATTACGCTGCTTCATTGCCATTTAAACCGAAGGCTTAAAATAGCCTGTCTTCATTCCCCGATGGCTGCTGCGTTCAATGGAGAGGAATATAAAAATGAGTACATCAAATCTTTACGCAATGCGCTGATTGGAAAAACGGCCAGGTACAAATGCGCCCCTCATGAGTTAAACAGAACAGGAGCGGCTACAGCGGAATTGGTGGGTGGCAATCTCTCTTTGATCGCTCATGCAATCGGCACTCCTTCAGATATGGACACGCAAAATAAAATCCTGTTCCTGGAAGATATCGGGGAACAACTGTATAGTTTAGACAGGCTGTTTTACCAATTAAAACGAAGCGGAAAATTTGAAAACTTAGCCGGCCTGGTAATTGGAAAATTCACTGATACCAGCGATACGGAACGCCCTTTCGGAAAAACGATAAACGAATTGATCCTTGACATTGTGAAGGAATATGATTATCCTGTTTGCTTTGATTTCCCGGTAAGTCATGAACGCGAAAACTATGCGTTAAAGGTCGGCGTATCCTACGATTTGAAGGTCAGCCCAAGAGCAGTTCAATTATTTGAAAGCACAATTACCGGGTGATCCCTGATCTTAGGGTATTCGTAATAGTGAGTCCATGGTTTGCCGGTATTGAGGAAAGTTTCCCAGGTCATGATGCGAGCCATCTTCAATGGTTATAAAACGGTCGCCAGGCTTGAGAAACTGTTTTAATCTCTCCGCACATCTGTAAGGTATCACTCCATCGTCGGTACCGTGAAAGATCGTAACCGGTGCCGCAACATCCGGCAGGTATTCATTGCTCGGCAGTTTAAAATGAATCATCCGGGATACCGGATAAATGGGAGCATAACAGGCGAAAATGCCGGGGATGCTATAATACGGTGTTTCCAGGATCAATTGTTTACCCTGTTCCCGCGAGGCCAGGTAGGTGGCAACCCCGGTACCCAGGGATTTTCCGTAAAAGATAATGCTGTCCTTACCGTAGGCGGACAGCGCTAACCGATAAAGTTGATCTGCCTGCGCATACATATTCTCCTCGGTCCGTTCGCCGGTTGATTTGCCAAAACCCGGGTAATCACCCATCCAGACCTCGTAGTTTCGGGAAGTGAATACAGACATAAATTGCACATATCGATTGATGTTAGTCCGGTTCCCATGAAAATAGAGCACAACACCTTTCGGCATTTTTCCCACAGGGAAAAATTTGACCAAACTAAACGTGTCTGTCTTATTCAGCGCAATTTCTGTCTCTTCGAAGGGCACGTCAAATTTGTATTTATAAGTCCGTGGTAGCGCTTCCGGATGAAAGAGAAAAACATTCTGCAGGTAAAACAGCGCTATTCCCAGGACGCAATAAACCAGGACGACAATTTTAACTCCGCGAAATATTTTCCTATTCATGTGTGCAAGTTACTCCCACAAAAATAAATGCTTGCCCGATGAAACTGTAATTGATAAATTTAATACGTATTTGGGATGATGGTTTGAGAAACAGGGTTAATAATGCAGCCTTTTTAACATCTCGTACCCCATTTCAATACTTCAAAATATCCCGGATGAAATTATGATACTCCGGAAATGTAGGCAGGTTATTATGCCCGCCGCCTTCTATTCGTATCAACGTAATTTTCCGGGGATTGAGTTCCTGTAGTTTCTCGCTGTTGCGAATGGGAATGAGCCAGTCGCTGGTGCCATGAAGGATATAGGTGTGGCAATTCACCTTGGGCAACCATTTGTCGGTACGCATATGAAATCGCAACACAATGCTCAGCGGGAGAATTGGCAAAAAACGTTGCACCACTTTTGTAAAACTGTAATAGGGAGCATCGAGAATGAGATAGCGTGGTTTATTTTCACTTGCGAGGTGTGCAGCGAAGCCACTACCAAGGCTTCTGCCATAAACGATCATGTGATTTTCCTGGTAGCGTTCAATGAGTTTATTGTACACGAACTGCATGTCACTCAGCATATCTTTTTCACTTCTTTTACCCGTACTTTTTCCGAACCCGCGGTAGTCAACCAATACAACATCGTAGTTATATCGAAAGAAATCTGTAGCATACTTAGCCCACCCTTTTATGCTGCGACTGTTGCCGTGAAAATACAATACCAGTCCTAAAGGTTTGTCTACAAAAAAATGAAGTCCGTTGATGCGCACACCTTCTTCTACATCAAAAAATAATTCGCGGAAGGGAGCGTCATATTTGTACTGGAAATTTTGCGTTAGTTTCTCGGGCTTAAAAATGAAGCGTTCCTGCAGCAGGTAAACCGCAAGCATCAAAACGAAATACCCGAGAATGATATAGATAATGGTTTGCGACAACAGCCGTGGTTTAATTTTTTCCTCCTGGTGGATCCCCGGCAAAAATTACATTAAAATGCGGAATGATCGGGCTGAAAATATTTCTTCCAGGCTTCTACGCCGCCGGTGAGGTTAAAGAGATTTTGAAAAGGAAATTTTCCCTCGAGGCGTTGAATGGCAAGCTGGCTTCGAACACCAACACGACAGTAAAAAACTACAGGAACATCGGTGAGTAACAGTTGTCGATTTGCTATCACCTGATCCAGGGGAATCAGTTCACCACCAATATTGAAGGCTTCATGTTCATGTGGTTGCCGAACATCGATCAACTTCAATTGACTCCCGGCTTTTAACAAGGCGTCAAGTTCTTGTACGGTGATGTGTTGCATACTGGGTTGGTCTTACCAGGAAATTATTGATTGAAAAAACAGCAGCGTCAGCATGTGCTGCGTCTTAGAATGAAGCTTCCTCTTCTTCTGTGTAAATGCGATTTAGTTTCAATTTGCTGACTGGGGCAACAATGAGGGGGAATTTTTCTACAGCAACTTTACTTTGTTCTAAACCAAAACCTTTTTCTTCAGAAAGGGAGATTTCCTTCACGTAGAAATATAGCTTCATGATGATGCGTTCAAAGAAAGGAAGCTCATTATCCTGGGAAAGAAATTTTTCCATCACAACAAACTGGAAGTCACCAACAACATTGTTCCGCTGCTGACTTTCGTACCGGCTCGTAACATTTACCTCACGATTGGCAACAAGGTCTTCCACTACTTTTTTAAACATCAGGTTTAGCCTTGGGGCTACCCTGAAACCGAGGCGAAACTCCACCCGTATGATGTCATTTGGAATGATGTGTTCAACCGAATATTCACTCGTATACGGATCATCCATGGTATCAACATGCACAAACCAATAGATATCGGCCCGCTTCGGCTTACCACTTAGAATTGAATAAATGATCTTATGCTCGATTTCTTTCGGGTTGTTGGCACTCGTGAGATAAACAAGATGCGTAGCATATTTAGGTACGGTAGAATCATTGCTTAACTCTTCAAGTTTGGGAATGTATTCTTCCATGCGCACAAATTCAACATAGCGATTCTTGATCTTTCTTGCCCGGAACCAGATGTACATCACGGAAAACATCAGGAACCCGATCATTACCGTAATGTAGCCGCCATGGACAAACTTATCCATGAGGGCAATTAAAAAACTGGCCTCAATAAGCAGGTAACCGATCAAGAAGAGATAAATGAGACCGGGCTTAACGCGATGAAGCACCAGGTAGTTTGCAAAAAGAATGGTCGTCATAATCATCGTGGTGATAATCGCCAGTCCGTAGGCTGCTTCCATACTTGACGACTCGCGGAAATATAATACGACACCTACGCACCCTACAAACAACATCATGTTGATGCCGGGAATAAATATTTGTCCCCTTGCTTCTGTCGGATAATTGATCTTAAATTTTGGCCATAGGTTCAAACGGATGGCCTCATTGATCAAGGTGAAAGAACCCGTAACCATGGCCTGGCTGGCAATGATGGCAGCAGTAGTTGCCACGATAACGCCCGGCACAATAAACCAGTTTGGCATCAGGTCGTAAAAGGCGTTGATACCTTCGAGCCTGATGGTGTCAGGAGTGAGGTGCTTTAGATTATGATGCTTTAAAAGACTTGCTCCCTGGCCGAAATAGTTGATCAGCAAACAGGCCTTCACGAATATCCAGGACATGCGGATATTGCCCCTACCACAATGGCCAAGATCGCTGTACAATGCTTCCGCACCCGTGGTACATAAAAAAACCGCACCCAGCAACCAAAAACCCTCAGGATAGGTAACCAGGAAATGGATGGCATGGTAAGGATTGAGCGCCTGGAAAATTCCGAAATCATCAGAAATATGAATGATCCCTAAAATGGCCAGCATGCTGAACCAAAGCGACATGATGGGACCAAACATGCGGCCGATGCTGGCTGTTCCAAACTGCTGCATAAAGAAGAAGGCACTGATGATACCAAGCACGATATATACGATGGTATCCTGGCTCAGCTCACGAAACTTCGGAAGTTCTTTCAACCCTTCAATGGCAGAAGTAATGGAAATCGGTGGGGTAATAATGCCATCTGACAACAGCGCTGCACCACCGAGCATAGCCGGGATCACGAGCCATTTCCTCCGGCGCCGCACTAAGGCGAACAAGGCGAAAATGCCGCCTTCACCCCGGTTATCGGCGCGTAGCACCATGATGACATACTTAATGGTGGTCAACAACGTAAGGGTCCAGATGATCAGGGACAAAGTCCCTAAAATAAGGTCTTCTGTAATTACCCGGTCTTTGATGATGGAGTTGAAAACGTATAAGGGCGAGGTACCAATATCACCATATATAATTCCTAAAGCTACCAGCAAACCTGCAGCGGTGACTTTATTGACTTGTTTTGACACTTACACTCTTTTAAGTGAGGAGAATAAACGCTTTTAAGGAATTGGATCTTTTATATTTATACAATACCATACAAATGTAGACTGAAATCGTTGATAAAATGAAATCGCGTTTACTGAAATGGCCATTGCTTATCTGCAAGTATCCCCAATGGGAAACCCATTATTATAAGTGTCTATGCAAAAAAGATACCTGATACTTTTGCCCATTGCCGGCATTGGTTGTTTTTTCGGCTTGTATGCTGTTGCAGCTCTGCTTTACCCAGGCGGATCGCAACATGATACCAAGGCCCTGGGATTTAGCTGGCGATACAATTATTGGTGCAACCTTTTGAACGAAACCGGCATGAACGGGCACCTGAATCCAGGACAGCCTTTCGCGTTAGCGGCAATGATCGTTTTAAGTTTTTCTCTTGGACTCTTCTGGTTCAGTTTGCCCAGGTTGATCTCAACCGGCTTTGTGCCCCGAGCAGCCGTCCATTTGAGTGGGATGCTGGTACTCATACCTTTTATTTTTATCCCTTGGGTAGGCCACGATATTATGATCTATTTATCCGGTTTAGTCGCAACCATTGCGATGACCGGGACGCTGACAGCACTCTTCCTGCAAAAATGGTATCGGCTTTTTACCTTGGGAATTTTTTGTGTA
>JAURWD010000289.1 GCA_030655145.1 Ferruginibacter sp. | reverse complement strand
GATGAATTGAAAGCCCTGCGCAAGAATTTTCTCGACGATTATATTACAGAAACAAACGGCAAGGCTTCAGTTGTGACGTTGGTAAAAGTGGCAGCAGAAAACAAAGCGCAGGTATACGCGGCTTTCAAAAACAACAGCAATGTCACGGTCGTTGATAAACAGTACCTGGCCGAGCGATTTGTCGCCATCATCAACGCCGATTTTTCGAAGATCGCCCTGATGTCTTCCATCTTTGTTTTCCTGGTGTTGCTGGTCACTTACGGGCGCATCGAACTCGCACTGGTATCCTTCATTCCTATGCTCATTTCCTGGATCTGGATCCTAGGCATCATGGGCCTGTTCGACATCAAATTCAACATCATCAACATCATTGTGTCCGCCCTAATCTTCGGTTTGGGAGATGATTACAGCCTGTTCGTAATGGATGGCTTGCTGCGGGAGTATAAGACCGGTCGCAAAAATTTGTCCTCGTATAAATCTTCCATCTTTCTTTCAGCGATAACCACCGTCGCCGGACTGGGTGTATTGATTTTTGCGCAGCATCCTGCCCTCCGTTCCATCGCCCTCATTTCCATCATTGGTATTTTGAGCGTGGTACTAATGTCGCAGATCCTCATCCCGTTTTTCTTTCGCCCGATCATCCGGAGTCGTATTGAAAAAAAACGTTTTCCCTGGACTGCGATTGGATTCCTGCGCTCGGTATTTGCTTTCATCTATTTCGTGTCGGGCGCTTTACTGGTAACGGTTATTGGCCTGTTGTTTTCCCTCTTGAAACCCTTGGGCCGCGAAGGAGTGAAGATGGCCTATCATAAAGTGCTTTCGGGTTTTTGCTGGTCGCTGATGTACATCATGGCGAATGTTACCAAGAAGGTGGTCAACCCGTTAAACGAAGACTTTTCCCGCCCCGCGATCATCGTGGCGAATCACCAATCATTTCTTGATATTCTTTCACTCGTGATGCTGCATCCCAAACTGATCCTCTTCACAAATAATTGGGTTTGGAATTCACCGGTTTTTGGCGCGGTCGTTCGCATGGCTGACTACTACCCGGTAGAACAAGGCGTAGAGAATAGCCTGGAATTGATCGCAGACCGGGTTCGCCATGGATATTCAGTGGTGGTGTTTCCCGAAGGCACCCGTTCCGTGGACGGCAATATTAAACGATTCCACAAGGGCGCGTTTTTTCTTGCCGAAAAACTGGACCTCGATATTCTGCCGATCGTACTTCACGGTACCGGCTATACGATGACGAAAGGTGATTTTTTATTGAAGAATGGCACTATTACGTTGGAACTTTTGCCAAGGGTAAAACCGCAGGATGAGCAGTTTGGCCTTGGATATGCCGCCCGGTCAAAAATGATCGGTCGCCACTTTCGCCAGGAATTTGCCAAGACCTCGGAACGCATTGAACAACCGCGGTATTTTAAGGAACGGCTTGTGTACAATTACCTGTACAAAGGACCAGAACTCGAATGGTACCTGAAGGTGAAAGTTTCGCTGGAAAAAAACTACCAGGTATTTCACGACCTTTTACCAAAGCAAGGAAAATTGTTAGATGTCGGTTGTGGCTATGGCTTTATGTCGTACATGCTTTACTTTACGGCACCAGCGCGGGAGATAACAGGAATTGACTATGACGAGGAGAAGATCAACACAGCGAATCATTGTTTCGATAAAACCGGGATGATCAATTTTTATGCAACTGATGCCCTCGATTTTAATTACGAACATTATGATGGCATTGTGATAGCCGACATGCTTCACTACCTGCAAGCCGCCCAACAAAAAATGCTCGTAGAAAAATGCATCCGGCATCTTAAACCTGGCGGCAGCCTAATCATACGAGACGGAAATGCGGAATTGCAAAAACGTCATCGGGGAACCCGCCTCACAGAATTCTTTTCCACCCGGATGTTTGGTTTCAACAAAGTATCCGCAGCAGGGTTATCGTTTCTTTCCGCAACTTTGATCAGGGAAATCGCAACAACAACCGGCCTGGATTACCAGGAAATAGACCAGTCTACCTTCACCTCGAATATGATCTACATTTTAAAGAAACAACCACTTTGACGCCAGTGAACTACGATATCGTTATCATCGGGAGCGGCATGGGAGGATTGGTGTGTGGCGACATACTCAGCCGCGAAGGATACCGGGTATGCGTACTCGAAAAAAATCAACAGATCGGAGGTTGCCTGCAGACGTACGTGCGTGACAAGGTTATCTTCGATTCCGGAGTACACTATTTGGGTGGATTGGCAAAAGGCCAGAATCTTTACCAGGTATTTAAGTACCTCGGACTAATGGATCAATTAAAGCTGGAACGAATGGATACGGTTTTTGATAAGATCATTATGGATGGCGATGATAATGAATATCCATTTGCCCAGGGTTATGAAAACTTTATCAATTACCTGCTCGATTATTTCCCCCGGGAAGAGCAGGCTTTGCGTATTTATTGCGAAAAAATAAAAGAGGTTTGCAATGCCTTCCCGTTATATAATCTCCGCACCGGCGGAACATTAAAAGAGAAGTCGGATGTGATGGATATTGATACCAAAACCTTTATTGAGTCTATCACCAGCGATACAAAGTTGCAGGCAGTGCTTGCCGGAAACAATATGTTGTACGCCGGTCAGCCGGGAAAAACGCCCTTTTATGTGCATGCCATGATCATAAACAGTTACATCGAAAGCTCCTGGAAATGTATCCATGGCGGGTCGCAGATCGGAAAGTTTATGGCGAAAAATATTCGGCAGCAGGGTGGGGTTGTTAAACGTCATGCGGAAGTAAAACAAATTGTTGTCGAAGACGGTCGCGTCACGCACGTGGTGCTTGCTGATGAATCAAAAGTTTTTGGTAAGTGCATTATCTCGAACATTCACCCCGCTAAAACCCTGGAGCTTACGGATACACAAGTGCTGAAACCCATTTTCCGGAAACGAATCAGCGAACTGGAAAATTCCATTTCAGTTTTTATCATAAACATTGTGTTTAAGAAAAAAAGCTTTCATCACCTGAAACAAAACTATTATCATTTTAAAGGAGGGCAGGTCTGGAACATGGCAGCCTATACCGAAGACGACTGGCCGCTTGGATATGCACTTTTCTCTGTGGCTGATCCCGCGTCGAAAGAGTATGCAGAGTCTCTGACCATTCTTGCTTACATGCGCTACGATGAAGTAAAGCACTGGGAAGATTCCTTCAACACCATTTCTGAACAAGGCGACCGCGGCAGCAATTATGCAGCGTTTAAAAAATACAAAGCTGGGATCTTGCTGGATAAGGTGGAAGAGAAATTTCCCGCATTGCGGTCATATATCAAATCTTTCTATACGGCAACACCCTTGTCATACCGCGACTACATTGGAAACGATGACGGCTCCATGTACGGTATCGTCAAAGATTACAGAGACCCGCTGAAAACTTTCATCTCAGCACGCACCAAGGTTCCAAATCTTTATTTCACAGGCCAAAATCTTAATTTGCACGGCATACTTGGCTCGGCGATGAGTGGCGTAGTCACCTGTATCGAAATCATGGGAAACGAATCAATCGTAGAAAAAATAAAAAAAGCTTAGCACTGTGGAGATGGACCTCAATCAAAAAATATCTGGGAGTGGAACGACGGAATTTTCAACCGCGGCGCCCGCGATCAAAAAGACTAAGAAGCGAAACAAGATCCTGCGCGGTATTTTGTACTTTTTCGTCGGTCTCTTAACGCTACTCATCGCCCTCGTTTGTTATGTCGTGTATGTGTCAAACATCAAATCGCCTGAACTCGCCCGGGAACCAGGTTTAGATACACAACGAAAAGAACCCTCACCGGGATTCTATACCATTGGGAACAATTGGTTCCGCAAAAGCAATAGTGGGTTATACGAGTTATACGTGTCTGGCGATCCTTCCCGCCTTGGCGTTTTTAATGGTCGGCTCACTAAGGAGTTGGTCATGCGGCAGGAAGATCATTTCAGCGAGCAGATCAGTAAGATGATCCCCTCCGAGTCGTACCGGCAATTTTTAAAATACTTCATCGGTTGGTTCAACCGCGATCTTGACAAGCACGTAACAGACGATTACAAGCAGGAGATCTTTGGAGTATCGCAGGCAGCCTCTCCAAAGTATCAATACCTGGGGACCAACTATCAACGTATTCTGAATTACCATGCAGCGCATGATATTGGTCATGCCTTGCAAAATCTTGCATTGGTGGGATGCACTTCTTTTGGTACCTGGGATGCAAAGTCGGCAGACAGCACTATGATCATCGGTCGAAATTTTGATTTCTACGTTGGTGATAAGTTTGCAGAAGACAAGATCGTTGCCTTTATGGCACCGGATAAAGGCTATAAGTTTATGACGGTTACCTGGGGTGGATTCATCGGCGCGGTCTCCGGCATGAATGAAAAAGGATTGACGGTGACCATCAATGCCGCCAAAACAAAAATGCCTTCCGGCTCGGCAACACCCGTATCACTGGTAACGCGGGAAATTCTTCAATACGCGAAAAATATCA
>JAURWD010000281.1 GCA_030655145.1 Ferruginibacter sp. | reverse complement strand
TGGAATCGTATCAAGGTGCACAATGTTTGTGTAAAAGTCCGTACTTTTTTGAAGGTTGACCACGTACATGGCAATGTGGTTCAGCGTGGGTTTCTGGGCAACGGGGGCAGCTTGTTGTGCATATGTTATTTCAACGAAGCCGGCGGCGATAAGAATGAGGCAAACAATAGATCTTTTTAACATTGACAAGTGCATTTATAAGTACCTAAGTTAGCCAATATTAATGGTTGTCTGTAAAAGGTAGAGAAAGGATTGTAATTCTCACGATTGTTTTAATTCTTCTTCAATCACTTCTCCGTACATAGCCTCATTTTCAATCACCCATTTTGGGAGATTTGGTACCAGTACAAGTCTCCAGCTATTGTCAACTCTTTGCACAGAAAAGAAGATCCGGTTATCTCGCTCGTCCACGACGTCGACAGTAAACATGCCTTCCTTGTTGTCATTTAATTTTCGAAAGTTAAATTCTTTCAGGCGGCCATTTGCTTTGATAAGCTTGGTGAACTGTATATTCTTGGTGAATTTAAATTGCATCTGGGGGTGTTTTGAGTTGCAAAATTAATAGCAATAATCATACTATTCTCCTAAAAATCGAACGAATTTCAATTTTGGGAGCCGCCCACGACACCCTCTTGTCACGATATAAAATTTAAATCTAATGCATGCGCAACCTGTGCAACGCAATACAGGATTTTAAGGTATCGAAACGCTCATATTGACCTGTTCCTGTGACGATTATTGATCTTTTGGGCCTGTTTGCTTTGTCTCTTTCATTAAACTCCTTTCAAGGTGAAATAAATTAAAACTTAAGGCGTTATTTGTCCTAATACCACTGAAACTTTTAGAAACCCCATTCCGTTTACCCAAAAACCCATTTATCCATGGAGAAAATTGCAGTAAAGCTGATCGTCGCTTCAAGTATGTTAGTACTGTGCGTCAGTGTTTACAAACTGGTTATCGATTTAGCTTAATCCTCAATTGAAAGTTATTATCGCTTTAATTAAGAAAGTATAAGTCGGCAATTAAGTGACCTATACTTTCTTTTTTTCAGCACGCCGAATGAAATAAGTTTCGGCATAACCGGCGCTCCATGTTTAGAAAAACCCACTCCAATTTCGTTCCTTCTCCATGTGTTCTGCTTCGATAAATATGGTGAGATTGTTTTTGAGATTTTCATTATCAATCCTGTTAACTGCTTTCCTTACGAATGTTTCCGGACAGGACAGTACCCTCGTCGCCAAAGCCGGAATTGCCGACCTACGAAAACTGGATCTTAAAAATAATGCTGTATCCCTCGATGGAGAATGGGCATTCGCATGGAAAGAATTATGTGCTCCCGGGGAGGGAAAAACATTTAAGGATTATACCGCTTTTCCTCATACCTGGAACGGAACCATTGTCAATGGAGAAGCCATCAATGGCCAGGGCTACGCAACCTATGGCCTTACCCTGATACTTCCTAAAAATCATGGTCAACTGGCATTTAACCTGCCAGATTTTTACTCTTCCTATCGCCTCTTTGTAAATGACAAGGTGTTCGCTTCCAGCGGAAACCCGGATTCGATCAAGTCACGTTACCGGGCGCAATGGAATAATCAAACAATCACGATCATCGATCCGGCGGATACGCTTCGATTGCTGCTGCACGTTGCCAATTTCTCTCATGCCAAGGGCGGGCCGTATAAATCAATCAGGATCGGTGACAATGAAATGCTGATGTCGGGTCGCCAGACAATCATCGCGATGGATTTTCTCCTCAGCGGTTGTTTGTTTATGGGTGGCTTATTCCTTTTGGGATTATTCAGCTTTGGAAAAAAAGATAAGGCCACGCTTTATTTCTCTTTGTTTTGCATGCTGTACAGTTATCGCATTGTGGGTACTTCCATGTATGCGCTGCATTCCATCTTCCCAACACTAAGCTGGCAGATCACCTTACGCCTGGAATATTTTACACTTTTTGGCAGTATCTTTTTATTCATACAGTACGTCCGGGAATTGTACCCACTTGACGTTGATAAATTTGTTGTAAAGACACTCGCTGGTATTTGTCTTGCTTTCGCTGTTACGCCGTTTGTGTTACCCACAGTTGTGTTTACGAGTATTATCACCCCGTTCCTGATACTGATGTTTTTCTGCATCGTTTATGTGCTCATTGTTTTTACCAGGGCTTTTTTTCGCAAGCGTCCTGCCGCGGAATTTGCGCTCATCAGTATTGCCGTATTGATGCTCGTGATGTTGTTGATCAATTTGCAATATTTCGGTATCGTGATGCCTTCGCGTAAGATCATTTTTGGTGGCTACATTGCCTTCTTTTTTCTTCAATCGCTCATACTTTCATTTCGGTTTGCGTTCACTTTGCAACGGGCAAAGAAACAGGCAGAAGAAGGTTTAAAAGCAAAAAGTGAATTTCTCGCGACCATGAGCCACGAGATCAGGACACCACTCAATTCCGTGATCGGTATGAGTCACCTGATGTTAAAAAATAGTCCGCGTAAAGACCAGCGGGAGCAACTCGATGTCTTGCTTTTTGCAGCTGGAAATCTTTTATCGATCGTTAACAATATTCTTGATTATTGCAAGATCGAAGCGGGTAGAATTTCTTTCGAACAGATAGAAATGAACCCTGTGCAGATCATGCAGAAAATCGTTTCCGGGTTCGCTAATTCAGCATCTGACAAAGGAATCGAATTGAAATCTACACTTCCGGAGAAAGTCTGTTGTGTAGTAGGTGATCCCACCAGGTTCGCCCAGGTGATCAGCAACCTCATTGGAAATGCCATCAAATTTACGCGGGAGGGAGAAGTGAGTGTTCAGATGTTCGTAGCATCAACGTCGCCCGATGCCATCACGTTAACGGTGAAAATAAGTGACACAGGGATTGGTATTTCAAAAGAAAAACAGCAACTTATTTTTGAACAGTTTACCCAGGCGGATTCTTCCACCTCCCGTAGTTATGGTGGAACTGGCCTGGGCCTGGCGATCTCTAAAAAAATACTGGAATTACAAGGCGCCGAACTTTGCCTCGAAAGTGAAGAAGGAGCAGGAGCCGCTTTTTATTTTACACAGCGTTTCCCCGTTTGCGTTAGTGGAGGACAACCAGTTGAAGCAGCGCCGGAAATTGTGCCGTTCCGGGATGGACATTCATTGAAGGATATTCCGATCCTGTTGGTTGAGGACAATCCAATGAACGTGTTCGTTGCTAAAAGTTTCCTGGAAAGCTGGGGTGCCAAGATCACCGTTGCTCAAAACGGACTGGAAGCAGTAAACCTGGTCGACACCGAAAACTTCAGGCTGGTACTGATGGATCTTCATATGCCCGTTATGGATGGATATGAAGCTACCAGGACCATCCGCTCAAAAGGTAACGGCATTCCCATCATTGCACTCACGGCGAGTTTACCCAACGAAATTGAAGAAGAAGTAAAAGGTCTTGGAATTGACTGCATGGTACTCAAACCATTTGTACCGGACGACTTATTTAATGCAGTCGCACAATTTAGCCTCGTGGCAACAACTTCATAAGAAATTTTAATCTAAATATTTTCATAGGAATAAAATAAGGGAGCCAGATAGAAATCCGGCTCCGTATAATTTCCAATATCCTATGAAAAACCGACTTTGAGATAATCTATCTCGTAATATCTTTATTGTGATTGTCAATCCCCCGATTAACAATTACAAGTCAAAACTAACATTCCAAAAAATCGCTTGCAAGAGCCTCTTAGCCTGCGGCACCTTTCAAATAGTGAACGGCTCAATCACTCACTTCAACCTCGTTTTCGAATACGAAACTGCAACAAATAGCACAACGGTTATACCCTAAATGGTATTAATTGAGAAAATTGACTCCTGAATTGTTGATATCCTTGTTCTTGCGGTTCGCCGCTATAAGCAACTCCAATCACCTACGGAATTCGCGGGAATAAAGATTGTTTCAAGTTTGAATCCTTAGTAACTTGACCACAAAATAAACACTATGACAAAGTTTCTATGTTTACTCGCGGTCGGTTTCATAACACTGCAATCATTCACCATTGCAGGGACAGAACTAACCCGGCAGGAGCGGGATGCTGCTATGAAATACCTGAATGAAACCAGTGAATATTTTTTGAACCATGTAAAAGGGTTAAGCGAAGCCCAGTTAAACTATAAGGTTGATGCCGGTAGCTGGAGTGTTCGTGATTGCATGGAACACATTGCACTTTCCGAAACATTTATAGTGTCGCTGGTGGACCAGCTTTTAACGCAACAACCGAA
>JAURWD010000280.1 GCA_030655145.1 Ferruginibacter sp. | reverse complement strand
GATCGCAGAGGTGGCCCGTATGCTTCAGCAAAACAAAAAGAAATTGCCATTCGCTTTATACATTGTAAATGCTGTGCAGGAAGAGATAGGTTTACGTGGAGCAGAAATGATCGCTCGCAGGATCAAACCGAATGTGGCCATCATTACCGATGTTACGCATGACACGACGACCCCGATGATCAATAAAATTGTGCAGGGCGACACGGCTTGTGGTAAAGGGCCATCACTCACCTTTGGACCGGCAGTGCATAATAAGTTGCTCGATCTCGTGCAGAATGTTGCGGAGAAAAATAAGATACCTGTTCAACTACATACTGTGAGTCGCAGTACCGGTACCGACACCGATTCTTTTGCCTATGCAAATGACGGTTGTCCGTCGGTGCTCATATCTATCCCTTTGCGCTACATGCATACAACGGTCGAAATGTTGCATAAGTCCGACATAGAGAATACCATCAAACTGATGTATGAAACCCTGTTGACACTCACGCCAAAAACCAACCTGAGTTATTTTTAATTTATCATCTTGAGATTGGATTCGAACAGCTTAAAACCTGGCTACGATTTTTAAATTCACCAGGCGGGGAGTCAACCGGTTCGGGATGGTGTACACAGCGTTGGAGAAATCTTTAACCAATTGGTAAGAGATGGTGTTGCGGCGATCGATCAAATTAAACACTTCGAGGCTTGCCCAGATATTTTCAAAATTTTTGAACGGGCTATGACTGCGGCGGTTTGCTTTATCGCCGAGTAGCAACGCACTGAAACCAAGGTCAACGCGGATGTATGGATCAATGACCAAGGCGTTTCTATACTTCACACTATTGGGAATATTATAAGGCATGTTAGTTCCATATAGGATACTTACGTGAACCTTAAAATTTTTGTTGGAGGATAAATAATCCTGTAGGAACAATCCCATTGTGATCAGGCGGTCACTCGGACGCCGCACCCAGCCCACCTCTGTGCTGATGCTGTCGGTCGGTACCTTATCGACCGTGCCCGAACTTATGGTTTCGCCCGCAGCATTTTGATACTGATGAAATTGATCGCCTTCAATATTTTCTTTGGTCCGCATTAACCCGATGCTCAGCCAGCTTTCAGCTCCTGTAACAAGTTCGGTGTACAAGCGGCTCTCCAGGCCGTACGCATATGCCTTGGCGTTATTGCTGCCAAAATAGCGAACCCGTACATTGTCTAAGTCGTAAGGGATCACATCGCGTAAGGCCTTGTAATACGCCTCCATTGTTATCCTGAAAGGCCGGGCTGCGGCCGCGAAATTATAATCAAGCCCGGCAATGGCCTGGTAACTTTTCTGTGATCTCACACCGGGGTTCACTTTACCATCATAACTCCTCAACTCTCGGTAGAAAGGGGGTTGGTTATAGGCGCCCAACGCAATTTTAAAAATGACATCCTTTTTCCAGTTTGGTTTTATGCTGGCTTGCATTCTCGGGCTTATAAAGAATTCTTTGTTTAAGGAGTTGTAATTGTAGCGAATGCCACCCTGGATAGTGATCTCTCTTTTGGAATTCGTGAAACTGATATTGTCTTGCACATAGCCGCTAAATTTTTGAATCGAAAGATCGGCTGAAGAAGAAACAATTTTGCTCAGATTGCCAGTGTTTACCGGTAAGGAATAGCCGGCGCTATCCTGGTATTCCCACTCGTACAATTGATCCTCAATATTCGTTTGTTCGATACTGTTACCAAACTGGATGAAGTGTTTCCCCTGGTCAATGCTTCCTTTTATCGCGGCGTTCAGCACGGTTATGCTTAGCTGGTTCCGCCCATAGTTTTGGTAATAGCCGGCTCCCAGTGGGTTAATGATCTGGCCGAAAGTTGAACTGGTGTTATCGAAATCCCGGTCGCCGAAAAGATAGGATCCGGCTATGTCAAAATTTTCAGTTTCTTTATTTTGAAACCTGCTTAACATCCCTTTTATCCGAAACCTTTTGTTCGGTTGATACACCGTGCTCAACCCGATCATACCTGTATTGTAGGTGCTTCTTTCCCTTCCTTCAAAGAAAATGTCCAGCCCAAGATTTGCGCTGAACAAGGGGGAAAACACCGAAGTAGTTTTTTCTGCTGTTTCAGGTACCAGGGTAAAACTGGTGGAGGAATAATTTGCCAGCATTTCCAGCTGCACCTTGTTTGAAAGCCTGTAGGAAACATTTGCCTGGATATCCGAAGATGATGGGATGTAGGCGCCCTTTGTTTCCTGGCTGCTTAATAGGTTCCGATTGCTTCGGTTGCGTACTCCAACGAGGTAGGTCAGGCGGTTGTTCCTGGCCGTGCCTTCCAGGTGAAACCCCTGTTCCAGCAGGCTTACATACGCGGAGCCGCCGACGGCAGTTGGCTTCTTGTATTGCACGTCGAGCACACTGCTCATTTTATCGCCATATTTTGCCTGGAAGCCGCCGTTGTAAAAACTAATGTTTCTTGCTAACTCAGGATTGATAAAACTTAAGCCCTCTTGCTGCCCGCTGCGTACCAGGTAGGGCCGAAAGATCTCGAAATCGTTGATGTATATCAAATTCTCATCATAATTACCACCCCGTACCGCGTATTGCGAAGTGAGTTCGTTATTACTCCCGACCAGTATTTTTATGAGCCCTTCAATTCCACCCGTTGCGCTGGGTAAAACCAATGCATTTTTTGGATTGATCTTCGTGATGCCGGCTTCTTTCCGATCTCTTTCTTCAGTTACAATTACAGTTTCCAGCAATTGACCGCTGCGCTGAAGTCGCACTGTAATTTTTTCTTCTTCATTGTCACTCAGGTAGAAATTTTTTTGCGTTTGTGCGTAGGCGGTATGGGAAAAAATTAACGCAATGGCTTTGCCAGCTGAAACTTTTATCCTGAAGTAACCACTGTCGTTGGAAGTCAATCCAGCTTCCTTACCGAGGATTACGATTGATACCAGCGGAAGGGGCTTGTCATTTTCGTCAACCACTGTGCCACTGACAAATGCCGCCTTATTTTGAGCAAACCCATCAACACTAAACAGCGACAACACCAGCCAGATCAGTAGTCTCATGTAATGAAGATAAATATTTTAAGAGTTGAAATGATGGTGCAAAATATTTGAGCGCTTCTCAATACATTTGAAAAATGTACACCTTGAGAAAGCTTACCGTTTTGTTGCTGCTTGTCATGCTTACCAATATTGGTTGTTCAGATAATCCGCCCGCTTCTTCTGCTTCCGCCGCAGCGGATACAACGCGGACTCAAACAGAAACATCACCCTTTACAGATCTTACACAAACAACAGATCTGAGGAAATTATTGTGTCAGAACTGGGAACACCAGGAAGACGCTGAAGATGCGGCTGCAAGTGGTGGTGAGGGAGGTATTGAACAACCGTATCGGGGAATGGCGTTTTTTGTTAACGGAAAGGTTACACAAAATCCGCGGGATAAGATCCGGTTAGGAAAATGGACGTTTGATGAAGAAAAAAAATTGGTGCACCTGGAGTTTAGTACCGGTCCCGCACTTCATTATAAGATAGGTGCTATTGGTCCCCGGGAGTTGGTGCTGCAAAATTTGAATGATAAAACAAAAACAACTTATAGAGCAGATGGAAAGTTTTCACCCGACCCGATCATAAATCCATTTTATCCAGCTAACAACGAGTGGCGAATAAAGCCTCTTCGAAAAGAATCCGCCGATGAATTGAAAACCAGGTCACTTGGAGCGTTGGATTTTTATGCGAAGTTTTTAACGGATAACGCAGCGAGGGAGGGTAACCTTGTTTCTTTTGTAGGCTTCCCGGGATGTTTTAAATGGTACAACGGAGGAATTTCGATCAGTTCTGAAAGTAAGTTGGGGGAAAAATGGATCAATTGTTTTTATAACAAGGAACAGGCGTTAGCAGCCCGCCAGATGTTGGAAGACATCATCTCCAAAAAATATAAATGGAATAAAAAAGAAACCAATTGGGTGAAACAATCGGCGGATATCCTGCGGCAAATGAAAGATACTTTACAGCGCCTTTAACCGGGCGATCATTTCTGTAGGATTTGGCGCTTTGAACACTGTGTTCCCAGCAACCAGGACACTCGCGCCTGCCTGGAGAAGTTCCCCGGCATTTTCCAGTGTTACGCCACCGTCAACTTCAATCTTAATATCAAGTGATTTGGCGTCGATCATTGCTTTCACTTCCCGAATTTTATTGAAAGTGTTTTGAATAAATTTCTGGCCGCCAAATCCAGGGTTCACACTCATGATCAACACCATGTCAACGTCATGAAGAATGTCCTTGAGCACTTCTACTGGCGTGTGCGGATTCAACGCAACGCCGGCTTGCATACCGAGGCTTTTAATTTGCTGGATATTGCGGTGCAGATGTGGACAGGCTTCATAATGTACGGTCAGCATACCTGCCCCTGCTTTTTTAAATATTTCGGCATAGTTTCCCGGCTCCTCGATCATCAGGTGCACATCGAAAAATTTGGTAGAAGCCTTCCGGAAAAATTCAACCAGCATCGGCCCGTAACTAATATTCGGAACAAACCGGCCATCCATAATGTCAAGATGATACCAGTCGGCCTCGCTGTTGTTCAGCATATCACATTCATCCTGTAATTGTAAAAAATTTGCGGCAAGTAACGAAGGAGCAATGATGGGCATGTTGCGGGTTGATTTGAAAGCAGGTGCTATGATTAAGTGATTGTGTGTTTTGTAAATGTCTTATTTAATGCATTATTGTGTTACGCCCATTTTCGCGAGTGCATCTTTGGCCTCGATGAAATCAGGATCAATTTGCAACGCGAGCCGGTAGCTTTCCGCTGCCTCTTTATTCTTATTTAGTTTCTGGTAACATCGTCCCATCCAATACCAGGCCTCATCATACGATCTTTTTACGGTAGTTGCCTGGTCCAGCACCTGTATGGCGAGATTGTAATTGGCCTGGTCGTACAATGCAATGGCTTTTTCCCGGTAAGCATCCATAAAGGTGTAGTCCATTTTGATGCACTGGTCGAAAAATGAGATCGCTTTCAATTTATCCCCGGTATGCGTATAAAAGAGGCCTTTTATGAATTGCGCCTGCAGACCCGCATTGGCCCTTGGTTCTTGCAAAAGAGCGTTTGCAGCTTCCAGCGCAAGCGGATTTCGTGTTTGGGCATATAGCGTACCGATGGAAATTACGTATTCGGGGTTAGGAAATAAAACGATGGCCCTTTCATAAGCATTAATGGCGGAAAGGGTATCGCCATCCAGGAATAACAGCCTGCCTTTCACGTCCCACCACTGGGGATTGCTGCTGTCTTTTTGCAGCATGATATCGGTTTCCCTGATGGCGTTTTCGTAGTTGCCGCTCTCAGCAAAATAGTCTACGAGTTTTGATCTTATGGAAATGGAATCAGGATATTTTTTCACCAGTTCCCTCAATTCATTTTCAGTTGAGGCAGATCCTGTAGGAGTGCTATCTACTGCCTTTTCTTCTGAATCATTACAACCCAGGAAGACAAGAGCCGTCAAAATAATCGATAAATACCGAAGCATATTTTTCAAGTTGGCAGCAAAAATAAGTGTTCATCTTTAGCTGCCTTATAATTTTATGCTAAACTAACAGTGCCTACCTACCTTTAGCGTCCTAATTCACGACTAAACGATATTCGCCGCATGACTATAAAAACTAGTGTCTTCGTGCTGATGTTTATGAGCGCTATTACTGGAAAACCAACCATTAGTTCCTTGGAAATAGCTGATCGAACTCCGCGTGTTAACCAGGTTGCTGACACGATACTGTTTCCCGGAGAGGAGCACTTCGCAAATGTGCGGCAACTGACTTTTGGTGGTGATAATGCGGAGGCCTATTTCAGTTTTGATGGCAAGTACCTGGTATTTCAGAAAAGTAATTCCAAAGAAGGTATTGCCTGTGACCAGATCTGGATGGGAAAGATCCCCACCACTGACGCGGAAAAATTTGAACCTACATTGGTTAGCACAGGTACGGGCCGCACAACCTGCGCTTATTTCTATCCGGATAACAATCACATTCTCTACGGATCCACTCATCTCGGAAGCAAGGATTGTCCACCTGTGCCTGATCGTACAAAGTATGGTAACCGTTACATCTGGCCGGTGTACGAAAGCTTTGACATTTTCCAGGCCGACCTGAACGGTAAAATCACAAAGCAACTAACCAATACAAGAGGTTACGATGCAGAAGCCACCATTTCCCCCAAGGGCGACAAGATGATTTTCACGTCAATGCGGAATGGTGATCTTGACCTCTATACCATGAATCTCGATGGGTCAAACGTGCAACAAATTACAAATGTATTAGGCTACGATGGCGGTGCCTGGTTTAGCCCGGATGGAAAAAAGATCATCTGGCGGGCAAGCCGTCCTGTTAGCCCGGAACAAATTAAAGAGTACCGGGAACTCCTGGCTGAAAACCTGGTAGCTCCTACGCATATGGAAGTATGGATCGCCGATGCGGATGGGTCCAATGCAAAGCAGATAACTTTCCTCGAACAGGCCAACTGGGCGCCGAATTTTACCCCTGACGGGAAGCAGGTAATTTTTTGCAGTAACCATGAATACAAACGCGGCTTCCCATTCAATATGTACCTCACCGACCTGGAAGGAAAAGGGAAAGAAAAGATCAGCCGGGACAAAGGTTTCGATGCGTTTCCAACTTTTAGCCCTGATGGTAAAAAGATTGTTTTCTGCAGCAACCGAAACAACGGCGGCACTAGGGATACAAATATTTTTATTGCTGATTGGGTGAAATAAGGCGGTGACAACTAGTCGGACCCCGATATTATATTCGATTTTGCCGCTTAAGCATTATGCTAACTCGATCACTTCACAATCCCTGATATCATTTCCATCAATTACAAAACGAAGAAGTGTTCTCACTTTGTGCCAGCCTTGTTTGCCCGCTGCGCCGGGATTCATGTGGAGGCAGCTTAATTGTTGATCGTACATTATTTTTAAAATGTGCGAATGGCCGCTGATAAATAATTGCGGGTGGTGAATAGCCAGTTCCTTTTTCGTAGCCGGGTTATATTTCGGAGGATAGCCCCCGATGTGGCGGATCAATACTTTCACGCCCTCGCAATTGAAGACTACCTGTTCCGGGTAGACGCTTCTTACATCCGGGCCATCAATATTACCATAGACTCCGCGAACCATCACTTGTTGGGTCGATGAACGATTCAATCCTGACTGCAGTTTATTTGCGATTTCGATAGTACCGAAATCACCGCCGTGCCACACTTCATCACATGCTTTGAAATGCTCAAATACAGCTTCGTCGAGAAAATGATGCGTATCAGAAATAAGGCCGATGCGGGTCATGTTTTGCGGGAATTGAAAAATGGTAGAGGCCCCAACAAAAGAATTATTGGACCAGGTCCCTAATAATTATTCGGGTTATAGGCAATGAAAAAGAAGTTGTAGTTTTTGTAAAACTGTCCATTAAATTCTTCGCGTGAAAATGGCTTTTTCCCTGCATTAAAATACTCGATCGTGGAAACACCCAGGCCGCACTCCTCGAATAGCTCGAAGATCTGGTCAGGTGAAGTCCCATACACGTCCGCGCCGCCAATGCCACATTCAAATAACACCAACGGCTGGTTTCTTCTTAAGGTTTCTTTAGCGCCTTGCAACACTTCGTACTCTGCTCCTTCAACATCGATTTTTACCAGGTCAATTCGGAGTTCAGCAGGGATAATGTCATCGAGTTTTTCCATTTGCACGGACAGTAACTGCGGTTCCACATTTCCCAGGTTGTTTCTTTCCCGAAATCCACTCACTGCAGGTCGTCCGGGGTAGTAATTAAATGTTGCTGTTCCTTTTTTGGAAGAAAGCGCATAATTGTATACCGAAGTATTTTTGGAGAAGCGTTTTTTGAGGCTGGTATACAAATCCGGGATTGGTTCAAATGCAAAATGCTTGCCTTTCGGCGCAGCCGCCACAATTTCCATTAATATGTGCCCAAGGTTTGCGCCAATGTCGATACAGTTCGAATCTTTTTCTAGCTGGGACCGAATAAGTTGCGTTGTCTGGAAGTCATATTTATCAACAGGCAATTTGTAAAAAGCCTCGGTTAACTTATAGAGCTGGTACAGGCCTTTTTTGGAAACCACT
>JAURWD010000279.1 GCA_030655145.1 Ferruginibacter sp. | reverse complement strand
AGTGGTTTTTTGAGGATTAAATCTACATTTTTTCAGGCTCGCGTGCAAGTAACAGCACCCGTTCGATTCTTACCGGGATCTCAATGACTTCTCCTAAAACAGTGCAATTTGAAATCGAATTCCGTATTTATTGATTTGGTTTTGCGTATGGAAGATCCGCAATGGCATTTGCCAAATAGTACGTCCCGGTCCCGTTGCAGGAAAGGGAGGGTACCTGGTCGAGGTTTAAGAAACCGTCCTGGTTTAAAATATTTTTTTCGAGATGGATACTGGTGATCTTGCCAATAACGAGAAAAGTGTCGTTCAGTGAAATGGGTATGATTTGCTGGAGGGTGAGGGCATATTTTACCTTGCTTTCCAGCACGAACGGTGCTGCAATATCTTCCAGGTATTGTGGGGTTAGTCCAACGGCTTCAAATTCACTGATGGATTCATCATACTTCGCACTTGTTTGCTGTGCCTGCGGCAGAAATTCTGGATGAATATGGTTGATAGTATAGGTTCCGGTAGCTTCAATGTTGGCCAAGGTATGCGGCGCAGCTTTGATGGGTCGATTGATGTAGCCCACCAGGGCAGGGTTTGAGCCAATGTGCACAATGCTGCTAAAAATTCCGAGGTTGGTTTTTCCGGCGGCGTTGGCAGTACCAATGAGGCTGACTGATTTAAACCCGGTTAAACTGTTGACGAGGTTGGCGCGGTAAAATCGTTCCATGCCGTCGATGTCGGTTGAAGAGATGGTTTGCATGTCCTCATAATGCCAAATCTGGAAAAAAGTTCAGGACGAACTTTCGTTGTGCAGGACGATTAAAGTAAATTGCTAGGGAGCCAACTAGGGTTGCTTGTGGTCTGCCTCACCGGCAGAAAATTTATCAGCGATCAGGTTTAAATTGATGTTGTGTTCCAGGAAAGCTTTAAGCCCATCAAGCACGGTGGTAAACCCGCCGGTGAGGTCTTTAAATAAAGGAAGTAGTTCTTCGGCCGGTTGGTCGAAGCCATAATTTTTTATGATGACGTAAGTGCTGTTTTCCGTGACCGGTTTAAAAATAAATTCGACCGTCGTAGATGGCTCACCCCAATGAATGACGATCTTTTCGGAAGGAACAATTTGTTGTACGCTGACCATTGTTGACACACCATACATTTCCCATTCCCAGGTAACTGTTTTTCCTTCTTCCAAAGACCCACTGGCATTTGTGAACCAAAAGTTTTTGGTGAGTGCCGGGTCAATAAACGCCTGGAAAACGGTAGCCGCCGGCTTCCTGATCAACATTTGGGCTTCGACGGTTCTTGCTGAATCCTGCATCGGTTATGATTTATTTGAATGCATGTTTAATTAGATGAATACCATTACGTCTTGAGTGACTTCCCGAAACAAACACTGTTTTCAACCCCGGCGTACTGGCCATAATTCTCCATAAGTTTGTAGCCCTGCTTTTCATACAATGCAATGGCTTCCGGCTGTCTTCTCCCAGTTTCCAGTACACATTTTTTATACCCGAGTTCGGCCGCCCAGCTTTCGAGTGCAGACAATACCTGGGAGGCCAGTCCCAAACCCCTGCTTCCCGGCACGGTGTACATTCTTTTAATTTCCATTGTCTCTTCATCGAAAGCTTTCATCGCACCACAACTGGTGGGCATCCCATCATCTTCCAACACTATCACGTGCCGGATGAGATCAATTTTATTGAACTGGGCGTAAAACGAATGTTCTTCTCCATCCCGCGCTGCCAGGTGTGCGTCAAGCTGTTCCACCAGCGTAGCAAAGGCAGGATCGGTGGAATCTGTTCTATTAATTGTGTGCATAAGCAAGGAAGATTCAATTAAAATTCTCTGCGATAAAACTACGAATTATTGGTTCGACTTTTACCCGCACCAACAATAGGGATGGCCGAAACTCGTTTTTAACAATCCAGGAAGCTTACCGCTTTCTTGTTGGTATAAATCTTGCGAAGCACTTAAAAAAACCTATGAAACCCATATCCATTTTAACCAGTTTTATTTGCCTGGTTGGCATTATCCTTTGCTGCTCATTTGTAACAAATAACAATTTCGGTATCGTACAAGATGTGTTTAGCCTCACCAACCAGTTCAGGCGTTCTAAGGGGTTGCCTGCCTTGACCCTGCGTGCTGATCTTAATGCTATTGCGGAAAAACACAGTATCGATATGGCCGCAAAACGCGTTGGATTTGGGCATGGAGGATTTGAAAAAAGAAATGCCTTGGCAAGGAAATCCATCAAACCCATGTCGACGTTTGCAGAAAATGTAGCCTATGGCGCAACTTCCGGCAGCGGGGTGGTCAACATGTGGAAAAGCTCACCCGGGCATCGCCGCAACATGCTGGGAAATTTTAATTACGTTGGTGTTGGTATCGCTAAAGACAAGAAAGGGAGAATTTTTTACACCCAGGTTTTTGCAAGGTAAAGTCATTCAAAAAGCCCTGATTTTTTCGGAGCTTGTTCGGGCTTTTTGTCGCGATCAGCCCGTTCATTTGTCGTGCCTGCCCTCTTACAATGATTAAAATCTTTTCATCTTTGTTATTCAAAATAATCATTATGGAAAAGAAAGAATTCAAAATCAACATCAATGCCCCACGCGAAAAAGTTTGGGATATTCTTTGGGATGATGCCACTTACACCGCGTGGACGGAACCTTTCTGCGTAGGCTCCCGTGCTGAAACTGACTGGAAAGAAGGAAGCAAAGTTTTATTTACCGATGGAAAGGGCTCTGGTATGGTTTCCAGGATCGCTGAAATGAAACCAAATGAGTACATGTCATTTGAGCACCTCGGAACACTAAAGGATGGCGTTGAAGACACGACAAGTGAAGAAAACAAGGCCTGGGCCGGCGCCCTGGAAAACTATTACCTGCGAACAGAAAATGGGGGAACTGCACTTACAGTGGAGATGAGCCTTGGTGGCATCCCGCCGGAAATGTTGGCCTATTTTTCGGAAGCCTGGCCAAAGGCGCTGGACAAGGTGAAAGAGATCTCAGAAAAGAACTAATTCCAACTTCGGGATTTCCCAACGCAATTTAATTATACCGTGGATTTTTCCATTAAAGCCTTCACACTTGCTCCGAAGGCTTTTAATTTTTCTGCCAACGACTCCTGTAGTGACGCGGGAAGTGGCGTAACGCCAGCATTCATACAACGAACGGAAATCACACAGGAGTTTTCTTCTTTTTTGTTGAAGATGTATTCATGAATAAGTGTGTACTCGGTGCCTTGAATGGAACAACGTTCTGCATACAAAATTCCATCTTCCGCAATGTTCATGCGTATGGGTGAAACCGTTGCAACCAAGTCATCAAACGTACAGAGGTGAACGCTCCCAATAAACACCGCCGGCTGATCCTGCTCCACCTTTTGCAATCCCGGTACCCAGTCCGGGCGACCCGGGATATTCATAACTGTCATGTATACGTCCTGGAAATTTGCCGCGATGGGTATGGTAAGAAAACGGGTGTCATCAGGTTCATAACTAACGGGCACGGGTGGGTCAGGAACAAGTTTTCGGGCCTCCGCCAGCGAGGTATACCGAAACTGCACTTTCCCGATGGATGGATATTCCTCGAAAGAACTGTTCCATTCCATTTCGAGCAAACTTGTTTTATCAACCTGATGGTCTAACAGTTTTTCTGTTACCAGCAAGTACTCATGGTTGTCGATGCTGTTTTTTAATAAGCGATGAGCAACGATCATTTCCGTACCTGATTGCTTGGTAAACTTTCCAACACGAATCTCCGCAAGCGGGCCATGGTGCACCACGAACTTGAGTGTAAGGTTGCTCACTGCGCGGCAGGCGCCGCAGGGACAAACTGTATATTGCTGCATCCATTTACGTTGGTAATGGAAAGCATTGAAGATCTTCAAACAAATATCCATTACCTGCTGCTGCGTGGGCGGCGGTCCTTTCCTGATGAGTAGTACCGCGTCGCCCTCAATCTCCGAAACTTCGTACTCCTCACCGACTGCAGTGATGATCGCATCGATCAACATGTTGATCGCGAAACTGCTGTGCGCCAGTTCTGTAGTTGTCATGAATTCAGTAAACCCGCTGATATCGGGAATGAGAATGGTTGCATTGGTTTCTGCCATGATCGACGGATTTGAATGTTGTAAAAAAATACCTGAAGGAGAGAGTGAACGTGTTGTTGTTATTTGCAATCGGTTTTCGCGGCATACCTGCTCCAGGAGTCGAAAACATCCAGCCGCAAGGCTGTATTGCCATTGATAGAAAGCCAGCTCAATTTAATGAAGGCCGGATCCTTTTTTAAGATCTTAACCTCGTAATAATAAAAGCCGGCAACGGGATTAGCATCGCAGCTTTTTATGAGCGTTGCCTTGAAGGGCCGCTTTCCAAAAAGGCTGTGGATCGTAAACTTTGTAGATATTTCGGAGGAAGCGGAACTGAGCAGGCTGAAGGATGAATATCCCATGCGTGGACCTTTTACCATGATCTCCCATTTTATGGGTCGGCCCTGCTGCTGGTAAGTCCGCCCATTGACCGTAAGCGTTGCGGAGCCGCGACGAAAAAAGTTTATGCTTGTATCCGGGCTCATTTCAACCCGGTCAGCTTTCCAGGCAACGGGAAATTTCTTTGGTTGCCCGACCGCCCAATCGCCAACATTTTCGTAACCGGTGCTGTCGTACAGGAGTTTTTTCACCAGGTCATACACCTCCGTTTTTGCGCCCTGGGCAAATAAGCTTGTTCCGAGTGTTAAAAAAACCATCAAGAGGATGAGTTGCTTCATGGTCTTAAAAGTAATTTCCATTTTCTTGAAATCCTAACGAAGCAGCAACTTAGTTGACACAAACTGGATGGATGGCGGATACTGAAATCCGGCAATGAACAGGAGATATGGCTTTATAGGAGCGGCCACAAATACCAAGGTTGCAAATTGCGACTGGTCCGCATACCGCATTAACCTCAGTACTTGCAAAGGGAAATAAATAAAAGGCAGGGGGGGTGAATGATTAAAAAAAACTGACCATTCCTTGATTATTAGATAAGCTTGTCAGGCGTAATCGGGAGATCCCGGACACGTTTGCCTGTAGCGTTAAAGATCGCGTTGGCGATGGCAGCAGCAACACCAACGATGCCCACTTCGCCAATCCCTTTTATACCGAGCTTATTTGGCACCTTATCGTCCTCGTCAATAAAGATGGTATCGATGGTACCGATGTCAAGGTTGGAGGGAACATGGTAATCTGCCAGCGAACGAGTTACAAAATTTCCATAGCGTGGATCCAGCACCGACTCTTCCATCAGGGCCATGCCTAAACCCCAAACATTTCCGCCAATGATCTGCGAGCGGGCGGTTTTCGGGTTCAGAATTTTGCCGGCGCCGGTTACGGCCAACATCCGCTGTACTTTGATCGTGCCCGTAGTTTTATGAACCCACACTTCCGCAAAGTTTGCATTGAAGCTGTGTACAGAATAATTTTCTGCCTCAGCCGGCGGCTTTGCATCCACCCTTGATTCGAAGCTGGCCAGTTTCTCTGTGAGCATCATTTCCCGGGCAGTGGGCCGCTTAAAAAATTGTTTGCCCGACTTAGCGATCAGCTCGTCGGTTATTTTTATACACCCGTCATTTACTGCATTTGCAAAACTCGCCGCTCCAACAGAACCAACCGAACCGGCGGCGGGTGGCAATTGAGAATCACCGATCACGATGGCAACCTTGTCCATCGGTATGCCGAGCGCATCTGCCGCGGTCTGTGCTAAAATGGTGAAGGTACCTGTTCCCAGATCTGAAGCTGCCAGTTCAACGATCGCTTCTACTTCATTATTTTTCCGGGATAGTTTCACCAGTGCTGATGTGTCCCGCTGGCGGGCGGGATAGGTGCCTGCTGCTACGCCGTATCCAACCAGGTAATCGCCTTCCATTGTTACTCCAGGTTTCATATTTCGTTTCGACCACCCAAACGCCTTCGCGCCGTCTTGCAGGCACTGAACAGTAGTACGGGAAGACCAGGGCTTATCATTTGATGGATCTTTTGCCGGCTCATTTTTAATCCTTAGTTCAATGGGATCCATGTTTAATTTATGCGCCAGTTCATCCATGGCGGATTCCAACGCGAAACTGCCGGTTGATTTTCCGGGTCCACGGGTGTAGGTCGGCAGCATCACATTCATCGGGAAAACCCGGTAAGTGATCAGAGAGTTCGGTGTTGCGTACATGAGTTTGGAACAATCGCCGCAAGGTTCCACAAATTCAGCGTCGCTGGCCGTATGTGTAACGGTTTCATGCGCCAAAGCCGTAAGCTGACCATCTTTAGTTGCAGCGAGCCGCATCCGCTGAACATTTTTCTGGCGCAGCCCAACAGAGTTAAACATTTGCTGGCGCGCCAGCGCCAGTTTCACCGGGCGGTTTATCATTTTCGCAGCAACCGCAGTTAAGACCAGGTTGGCCCATTGGCCACCTTTCGAACCAAAACCCCCGCCGATATACGGCGTAATGATTCGCACATTGGCCGGTGGTATGTTTAAGGTGGCTGCCGCCGCAGACTGGGCGCCGTTCACAATTTGTGAACCATTGTACAGGGTCAGTTTATCCCCTTCCCAAACCGCGATGGTGGAATGTGGTTCCATGGGCTGGTGGTGTTCAATGGGTGTTTCATACACCGCGTCAATGGTGACTTCGCTGCTACTCATCGCAGCATCCACATCACCCCTACGCTTATCCGCTTTGTCCTTTTCCTTGGGAAGCTCAGCTTCTTTTGCCAGCTTTTCAAAATCCACGCGGCCCTCTCCATTCCTGTAAGTAACCTTTACCAGTTGTGCGGCATAGCGCGCCTGTTCAAAGGTTTCTGCCACCACGACTCCAATGTGCTGACCAAAAAATTCAATCTTCGGTCCTTGTAAGAGCGCACCGCCACGAATGCCGCCCTTTACATTAAGTGTCGGCGCATTTTTATGCGTGATGATGGTGAGGATGCCGGGCAGTTTTTCCGCCTCACTCAAATCGATGGTCGCAATTTCCCCGGCTGCGATGGTGCTTTTAAAGATCACCCCGTAAGCCACATTTTTGATCTTGTAGTCAGTTGCATAATTGGCCGCGCCGGTTACTTTTAAGAGGCCATCGATGCGGTCTAATCCCTGGCCAATATTTTTTGGTTCGTTCATGATGTAAACATTTCTTCGAAAAACTTCGGTGAATGATAGTTGTCTTAAACTTCGTAATGCGAAAGTTGAAACCCGGTTAACTTTCCAGCGCCTGGTTCAGCGCTTGTACAATGGCACGCACGCCCAGTTCAATTTTGAATTCGTTGTGCGCTAATGTTTTGGCTTGCTTCATTTCAAGTTCAGCGGCCTGGCGAAAATTTTCCGCGGTTGCACTTTTTCCCGCCAGGAATTTTTCTGCTTCGTAAGCACGCCAGGGTTTGTGTGCAACGCCACCCAGCGCAATGCTCGCCCGGCGTATCGTGCTGCCATTCGTTTCCAGCAGTGCAGCTACGGAAACGAGTGCAAAAGCATAACTCGCCCGGTCACGTATTTTCAGGTAATATGATTTGTTGAAACTGTTGCCCGGTAGATCAATCGCTGTGATCAACTCGCCATGTTCCAGCGTGTTGTCTTTTTCCGGCTGGTCGCCGGGAAGACGATGATAATCCTTGAAATCAATGCTTCGTTTTCCTTTGGCACCTTGCACCTCGACTTTTGCATCTAAGGCAGCGAGGGCAACACACATATCGGAAGGATGTACTGCGACGCAATTTTCTGACCAGCCAAATATGGCGTGCATCCGGTTGATCCCCTTCAACGCACTGCAGCCAGAGCCAGGCTCCCGCTTATTACAAGGCATTGAGACTTCATAAAAGTAAGGGCAACGGGTACGCTGGTTCAGGTTGCCGCCATTGGTAGCCATATTGCGTATTTGAGCCGAGGCACCGGCCAATATTGCTTGTGACAACACCGGAAATTGTTGTCTTACTAACGGGTGATTGGCGGCTTCAGTATTCTTGCCAAGTGCACCCAACTTTACCCCGGCTTTTCCGCCTACACTTGCCAATGTCGTTACCTGGTTGATTTGAAGACGGGTGATATCAACTAATTGATCGGGGCGTTCCACATCTTCCTTCATCAGGTCAAGAATGTTAGTGCCGCCGGCCAGAAACTGCGCCTTCGGGCTACCCGATACGATGGATACAGCCTTCGAGGCTTCGCTCGTTTTGGAATATTTGAATGGTCTCATTGTACCTTTTTAGGTGGGGGAAGATGATATTAACTGGAGTGGTTTGTTTGCTCAACGAATGACCAGGCCTGGGCCGCGTCCTTTCCTTCGTGCACTTCGCGGATAGCCGCGACAATATTCGGATAGGCTCCGCACCGACAAATGTTGCCAGACATGCGCTCGCGTATCTCTTCGGGCGAAAGCTGCACAGGGCCCTTGGTGCGCAGGTCTTTCGTTACATAACTCGCTTCGCCATTCTTAGCTTCTTTTAATAAAGCAACGGCGGAACAGATCTGCCCGGGCGTACAGTAACCACATTGAAACCCATCATTTTTGAGAAAGGAAGCCTGCACCGGATGGAGTTTGCCGCTTTTAGCGAGGCCTTCGATGGTTGTAACGGATTTCGCCTCGCAGCCTGCGGCGAGGGTAAGACAAGAAAGAACCCGCTGTCCGTCAACCAGCACCGTGCAGGCACCGCATTGCCCGTGGTCGCACCCTTTTTTTGCGCCCGTCAGCGCAAGTTTTTCACGAAGCGCATCCAATAAAGTCATCCGCGAATCAAGTGTTAAGGAGCGTACCACGCCATTCACTTTTAAACTCAGTTTTACAGTATTGATGGTACCTGGTGGAACTGCCGAAGGCGAGGCGGGAACAGCCTGCGCAAGCAAGTTGTTTTCACCAGCAAGCTGGAGTGCTAATACACCACCACCGGCGGCCATTACCTGTTTTAGAAAATTGCGGCGTTGCAGGCCAGCAGCTGAAAAATCGTCGTTCTCATCGTGGAGCAGATCTTCAAGTAATCTTCGCTCATCAGCGGTTAGTTCGGGATCAATTGTTTCTTCTCTCATATTGAAACTTTAATGCTTACAGTTTAAATGATTGTTCGACGGCCAATGCAGGTCGAACTTGTATTGCCACAGCTGCAGGCTCTTGCGAGTTCTCTTTTATATCCTGATTGTTTTTTAGAAACATTAACCTGGCTTCCGAAACTTCCCTTGTGGTCGCCTTCCTTTCTCAGCCGGCCGTTGCAACAATTCAATTTCTCCGCAATTGTTACGCCATTATTTTAGTGCTCATATCGGGGCAGGCGTCCGAAATTTAATTTTGAGAGCAGTGGCTCTGTAAAAACCCAGTGCACATTTTAACAACGGCAGCGGCCAAATTCAAGTAGCTTCGCAGACCTAAATTTTCAATCTACCGATTATGTTCCTAAAGGTTATTACTGTTGCGGGGCTGGCCAGCTTTGAGATATATGCAGCAATTCCGGCGGGATTCGCATTTGGCCTTTCACCTTGGGTGATTTTTTTTGCCAGCGTCACCGGCGGACTTGTTGGAGTTTTTGTTGCTGCCTACCTGGGCGATGCCATCCGTAAATTTTTCAACAGGAATAAGAAGCCCAAAGAACCCAAGCCTGAAACGAGTTTGATCTACCGGATCTGGAATAAATACGGCATCATCGGGTTAGGCTTTTTAGGAACCCTCACCGTTGGCGCTCCCGTTAGCCTCGCCGTTGGAATCGGTTTGAAAGCTCCCCTTCAAAAATTAATTACCTGGTGTTGTATCGGCGTGATCACGCGTTGCATTGTATTTACACTTGTCGGCCATTATGGTTTAAAATTGCTCTAAACTTATTTTGCATCATCAATGAACTGATTGTTTGTACAACAACATCAACCGTTTCTATTTTCAGAAATTTATTTGGGTGATTCTTTTCCCGCGGATAGCCTTATACGTTACATTGCCTGAGCGATAATGCACAATGCGGAGGTAGGTTGTAGTGCTTTCAATGGTACATCCTTTATTCTGAAACCATTTTCTTCCAGATTTTTTATGGCGGGAGCAGCGGCAGTCAGGTCGATTTCGAAGGGTGCCTGGTAGAAGAGGAAGAGCGATCCTTCTGGATGAAGCAGGTTTTTCACTTTGCACAATTCCGGCGCTGGGTCCTGGAAGAAAATGTTCACATTGAAGGCTACTACGCGGTGAAAAAAAGTAACCGGTAAGTCTGCATCCACAAATTTCGCCTCCTGGAAATTGACAATGCCTTCTTCTACAAATTGCTTGTTTCGTTTTTTCGCTTGCACCAGTCTCGAAGGAGAGGGATCCACCGCATAATAGCGACCTGAAATAAGTTTGACCGCAACTTCTGCTGCAAGCAGGCCAACCCCGCACCCAATTTCAAGTACGTTCTCACCCGGATGAATATCCAGCAAACCGGCAGCCCAGGTGAAACGTTCTGGTCTAGTGGGGGTTTGTATTTTTACCTGTTTCATTGATTATGGTATGCGGACTTCCATTAACCATTTGGCTATTTCGATGAGGCCGATGGCATAAAGCGTCAACAGAGCGTTTTCAATTATTCGTTTACCCTGCGAGAAGCTGGTTCGTTTGCCCATCCGCAATGAAAAAGGTGATATCACTCGCATCATGGCAATGGTGATCGACGTAACGGAAAGTGTAGTCTTTTTTGTGTTGGGGTTGACCCGTTTTTTCAGCAAACTATGGGCCAATTGGGGGATAAAGAATTTCTTACTTTTTATGTTTTGCTTGACGGCATCTTCGTGAAGAGTCTGCTTACTTTTTTTTCTTAGATAAAGTCTATCAGGCAGTCCAGGCCAATTACGATTATTTTATAAACCTCTAGCTGGTCTTGCTTACGGTCGTGCATTGTAAAATAGGGTTGATTCCTTTCCAAAATCACTTCAACCCATGAAGAGTCTATTTACTTTTTTTTCTTAGATAAAAAAAAGTAACCAAAAAATTCAAGGTCAAAAAAAATGGCTCCGCCTTTTTTGACCGGCCCGCCCACGACAGCTCAAATGACATTTCATTGACCCATTG
>JAURWD010000242.1 GCA_030655145.1 Ferruginibacter sp. | reverse complement strand
CATCATTCTTGCGGTCGCGTTGATCGCCTACATGGGTGCATACATTTATGTTACGCGAAACAAGGCGGAGATCCTGAAACAAGTGACCACGGAGATCGGCGACAAGATCGACGGGAATGTAGCTATTGGTGACATGGACCTCAATTTTTTTCGGCAGTTCCCTAAAATTTCTGTGGTACTCAACAATGTTCAGATCACAGACAGTCTTTACAAACAACATTTACATCCTTTTTTTGGAGCAAAAAAAGTGTTCGCCCGGTTGAGCATCTGGAAATTGATTCGCAAACAAGCCCCGCTGAATGGCTTGAGGGTTGACAACGGCCAGATTTATATGTACACCGATTCGCTTGGTTATACAAATGCGTACCTGTTTAAGCAAAAGAAAAAAGCCGCAGCGCAACCTGCATCCAGCTCAGAAAGAAACGAGTTGAAATCGGTGATATTGAACAACCTCGGAATCATCATTGACGATCGATCTAAACTCAAACTGCACAACTATTTTATCAATGATCTCGACATGAAGTTGGATGATAAAGATGATGTGTCGTTCGAGTTTGATACAAAGGCAAATATTGTGATTCATAGCATGGCGTTCAACCAGGAAAAGGGAACGTTTTTTAAAGAAACGCCTTTCAAAGGGAAGTTTGAAATGCGGTACGACAAAAAGTTGAACCAGCTTCAGTTTGACAGCATCGATATAGAATTGGCCGGGCAACCATTTAATCTTTCTGGTCGCTTCGATCTAAAAGGCACGAAGCCACAATTTAGTTTGCGGGGACACACCCGCGACCTGGATTTCAAAAAAGGCAAGTCGTTGTTGCCGGAGCGCATCGTAAAGTCTTTGTCCATCATAGATATTGATAAATCGATCGACGTAGATGTGGCACTCGATGGCCCGTTAAAAGGCGGTGAGCCGTTGATAAATATCCAATGGGCAGTAAACAAAGCGCAATTGAAAACGCCCTTCCTCGATTTTGAAAATGCTTCCTTCAAAGGATATTTCAACAACCAGTTTAACAAAGACTCGGCACGGCTCGATCCTAATTCAGTGATACAGGTGAGCAATTTTACCGCAGACTGGCGTGGATTGCCGCTGGTTGCAAAAAGCATACAGATCCTCGATCTTATTGAACCTATCCTGACCTGCGACCTGCAATCAAACTTTCCGCTGACTAAACTGAACGACGTGATCGGGAGCAATTTTGTTCAGTTGCAATCCGGCGACGGGCTGATCAACCTGACATACAAAGGACCCATTATCCGGAACAACAATACCAACTCCCTGATCAATGGAAATGTTTCTTTTAAAAACGGAAATCTCCTGTACGCCCCGCGGAATGTCGCCATGAAGAGTTTGAATGGTGAGATGGTTTTTAAAAACTCCGATGTATTTGTTGAGAACCTGCGCTGCGTGGTGTTGGATCATAAAATTTTGATGCAAGGGCAGGCAAAGAACCTGCTTACCCTGATCAACACCGAACCGGGAAAAGCACGGATCGACTGGAACATTTCGACACCTGCTCTGAACCTGGGCGCCTTCAATTTTCTCCTAAAGCCCGGACAAAAAGTAAAGGTTGCGGCCAATAACGAAAACACGCTGGCCTCTGCCGCCGCGAACATCGACGAAGTATTGGAAAAAGCCGTGCTGCATGTTAAATTAAATGCAGCGGGTCTGCGGTATCAAAAGTTTTCGGCGACTGACCTGAATGCAGATGTAACCCTACTCGCTAATCGCTACGTGCTGAATGATGTGAGTATGGCGCATGCTGGTGGAAGAATGAATATGAATGGATCCATTCAAAACCTGAAACCAAATTACCTGCAGGCGGCAATCAAAGCTGCGGTAACAAATGTTGATGTAAAAAATTTGTTGCTGGCTTTTGACAATTTCGGACAAACAGCGATCGCTTCAGAAAACCTGGATGGCAAACTAACGGCAAAGGTTAACGCTTCAATGGGTTTGGATGAAAGCGGTAAGGTTTATCCAGCGACGATTGAAAGTGTTGTAGACTTTTCTTTGAAAGATGGCGTATTAACGAATTACGAGCCGATCAAAAAACTGCAGAACATTTTATTTAAGAATCGCGATTTCGAGAACATTCGTTTTGCTGAACTCACGAACCGCCTCGAGATTAATAACCGCGACATCAAGATCAACCGGATGGAGATACAGTCAAGCGTATTTTCATTTTTCCTGGAAGGATTGTATAGCCTGAAAGGAAATACTGACCTCAGCATCCAGGTTCCCTTAAGCAACCTGAAGAAACGAGAGGCGGATTACAATCCTGAAAACATCGGTACCGATAAAAAAGGCGGTCGCAGTATTTTCATTCGTGGGCGCACCGGTGATGATGGGAATGTGGCGTTTAAACTGGATCTATTTAATAAGTATAAGAAGGATAAGCAGGAGGTGGATAGTTTGGGGAATTAAAGTGCTTTATTCTTAAGCATTTTAAAATCATATATTTTTTCGAATGCTGTTTGTTAAAATGTGTTCTCTTGATGCGTTCTGGAGATACACAAGCTCTTTTCTCATTCTTTTTTTTCTTGATAAAAAAAAGAATCAAAAAAAATCAAGGACAAAAAAATGGCTCCGCCTTTTTGTCCGGCCCGCCCACTACAGTTCAAATGACATTTGATTGACACGTTGAAGTTCTCAACCAGTACCAGTGACCTTCAGTATTTTCCAGATCCTTCCTTCACATAACGGTGTTGTTCTCCAGGCTTCGGTTAAAAAGTCTGCCTCGATTCCAAACTGCCTACAACCGCTTTCACCGGTTACTTCTTTTTGACTTTGTTGCTGTATTTTATATCATTCATTACTTGTAAGAACAGTTTTTCAATTCTAAAGACTTAATGGACCTGCTGAAATAAAATTGACGCTGCATCTCCCTCACCAGTCGTTGCATAAGCTGCCTCTTTCGGTTCGGTGACGACGAAGTCGACATTGAAAACATCGAGCGTCAGCGAGATTTTTCAAAGAAGCGAAGCAGCACCGTTGCAATGACGTCCCGATGCATCGGGAAAGAGGCGACTGATACGTGTTAAATGATTTAACGAACAAAGAATAGCAGAAACAAAAATGAAAAAATTACAAGTCAGTAAATCGAACAAAAAAACTAAAGGAGAAGCTATAAAATACTAAATGGGATTTCAACTACGACGCAGATCCGAAGACCTAAAAATTATGAAAAATTAATAAATATTAAATAGAAACAAAACCCTGCCGGATGGCATACATAACCAACCCCACACGGGTTTTTAAATTTAATTTTTCAAAGAGATCATCGCGGTAACCGTCGATGGTACGCGGACTCACATTCATCTTATCTGCGATCTCCCGGTAGGTTAATTCCGTACAGGCTAATTTCAAAAAGTTTAATTCACGTTCGTTGAGTTTTATGGTGGCATTCGTCTCCGTGTTGTCGTCCAGCGAATTGATGTTATGAATAAGTTTTCCGGTAACCATTTCTGAATAATGAAAGCCTTTTTCCACCAGGTCATTCAGCGCTGTATACAACTCACGCGGTTCGCAGTCTTTTAGAATATAGCCACTCGCGCCAGCTTTGAACATCTTGATGATCGCGTTTTCATTGTCATACATGGACAGCGCCAACACTTTAATTTCCGGGTGATTATTCCGCAGCCATTTGCAGGTTTCATAGCCGTCCATTTCCGGCATATTTATATCGAGCAGTACAACGGAAGGTATGGGTTTGGTATTGATCTGCTCGATGAGGCGCCGCCCATTGTTTGCCTCGTATGATACGATGTAATTACTAAAACTGTTGACCAATCCTGCGAGCCCTGTGCGAAGCAAGGCATGGTCATCCACTAAGACGATCTCAACTTTATTTGAAGCCATACAAAACGGTTAATGAGAAACGATGGATTTGTTGTCGGGTGGGAACTAAACCACTTGCGTAGAAAAATACAAAATAATTTCAATCGCCGGACGAATGTTTCCGCGACTTAAGTCTGCGCAAGGTCGGGCTGCAAGTACTACTGCAGCAACAGCCAGGCTACAACAATCAATTGACGCGATCCCCGCGAAAGCAGGCCACGGGAAGCAAGTGGATTTTGATCACTTATTTTGAATCAAAACTTACCTGGCGCAGGATGGTCTCACCCATTGGCCGAAGGGTAATCGGTTCGTCCTGTTGGGTAATGGGGTTGAAAAATAAGGTCTGGAAAGAACCAGGCTTTCCTTCAATCGGATTAAGCGGATGGTTTGAGTATTTATAAACGACGAGGTTTACAGGTTCGTAGGTTAGTTCATAAAAACCAGGTAGGGGGAACGCCTTTCCTTTAGTTTCGATTGCCTCCACCGGGTGGGCGAGTACCAGCGGCCCGTAACTCCAGTAGAAAGCTTTTTGTTGATCCTGCTCCAGCCTTGGCTCTGGAAAAAATTCAAGTTCAATCACTTCATTTGCTTTCCATTGTTGGCGTAGCACGAGGTAGTCATTTTCGAGGCGATAGGCATGACTGAGTTTAAACTTTTTGGCCCAGGCTGGTTTACGAATTTTTAGAGTTACTGTGCCGGGGGCAGACAGCATCTTAAAACGGATTTTGTTTTGGAAAGGATATCCTGTTTCTTCCTCGATCACAAGTTTTTTCCCATTGATAGTCGTGCTCAAATTACAAGGCCCCAGGAGGCTGGCAACAATGGCATCACCTTCCTTCATCCACATTTGCTGAATGTAATATGGGGCAATGCGGCCAGCGTTCGGCACACAGCAAACAGCGGCATCCTGGTGAACGGGCGAATATTTATACCGCGTTTGTTTTTTATCGGCGGTGTCGTTGTTGAGGCTTCCTGTTAAGGAATAGGCATTGTCGGATTTGAGGTAGTTGATGCAACTTTTTTCGGGATGGCGGGCACCTTGCGCAGCATTAAAAAATAGTTTTTCAATTTTATCCCCGTATTGGTCATCCCCGGTTTTGATCAACAACTCACCATAGCTGTGGAGCAATTCATGAATGGAACAATATTCATAACCGCGTTTTGTCGCATCGGCTTTGCGGCCCCCGATCCATTCGTCTCCCACCGGTCCACCCGAGCCTGAAGTGGTGTAAACAATTTTTTGCAGGAAGTTTTTTAACGCAACTTGTAAAGCAGGATTGCCCGAGGCATAGTATGCTGCTGCCACGGTGCGAAGATGTTCATACGTGTGTACTCCATGTCCTTTCAAAAGCAAACTCGTATCCAATAATTTTTGGTATTGGGCATCTTCATTCAACACTTGCAAGGAGAAATCTTTATAACAAAAAATCGTGTAGTCCAGGTACGCCCGTTGCTTTGTAAGCCGGTACAAATTTTCCAACACATCCGTAAATACAAGTCCGTGCGATAGGCCGCCGACATACGGGTTAATAGAATAAAACGGGTGCGAAGCATTGAGCTTCCAATTGTCCATTACATTTTGCACGGCGCGCTGTACGGCCCGCAATACCTTGGGTTCCTTGGTGTATTCGTACCAGGCAAGCAGCCCGCGCAACAGCGTTGCCTTTGACCACAGCTCTCCATTTTCGTTGTCGAATTTGTAACGCAATTCCTTATCATAAATACCGAGATAGCCATCCGCGTCCTGCGTGGCAAGTATCTTGTTTATATAATTTTTAACCCGTGTAAGGTGATGCGCATCTTCGGTCAATATTGCACTTCGGATATAACCATCCCACCAATTGCTTTGCGTCTCGCTGTTCCACCAAAGAAACTGTACCTGCCAATCTCCCTGGTCCGACACGGCACCAACATCTTTTGATTTTACTTTCCGGGTGAGGCGCTGTTTACCGTAAATATCGTCGTTCGTGATGAGCGCAGGTACGAGGCTATCGAGCCGTCCTGTGAAGCCATCAAGGTTTTCGGTCACCTGTTTCTTTAGCCAACCCGTCGGTCTTATCTCACCAAAACGCAAGGGTTGAAAATGTTCATTCAGTGGTTTGACCACACGGAATGGATCCTTGCCCTGCGCATGGACATCTCCCAAAGAAATCAAAAGAACCACCGCCGCTAAGAGGTTTTGGAAAAGAAAAGATTGCTTCATAAGTTGAAGAGGACGACCGGCAATTTCGGCAAAGCCGCTTACCGGAAAGTAGGGAAAATTGTATGAAGATTTTATCCGAACAAGACTGGGTTGATCGGGCTATTGATGATCTTCCCGATCTCCGCACCCGGGCACCAGGTATCCCAGTCGTGCACCTGGTTTTTATTTTCAGGATTCTTCAAGATCATGTCGCGGTCCATATAAATTACCGTCATCACATTACGCGTGGTGGTGGTTTTATTAGCGCCGGCGCGATGAAAAACCCAGCCGGAATGAAAGCTGATCTCCCCGATGTCGAAAGGCTCAATCACGTGCTCGAAGTCGGTTACCTTAAGTTTCTGTTCGATGATGGTTTCGCTTTCATCGCCGATAGAAAGTTCGCGGCCTTCGACTATCTGGTGACTGCCGGCACTAAATTCCAGCGGGCCCATTTCAAGCGGAACAGCTTGTAATGGTATCCAGGCGGTGATGGTTTTGTCTGAAGCGAGTGGCCAGTAATATTGATCGGCATGCCATGGTGTGATGCCTCCTCCGCCTTCCTTAAAAAGCGCCTGGTCATGATAGAGGCGAACGCCTTCTACTTGCATCAGGTCTGCAGCGATCTTCGCCATGCGTTTGCTGAATACCAGTTTCTTTACCTCCTCATCTTCAAGCCAGAGATTGAATAATTGCAGGAAGGCTTTTCCATAAGTATCGCGTTCATCCAAGGTCGTTGTCGTCGTATTCATTTGCTTCACACGGTCCGCAATCACCTCATTAAAATATTCCATGGTAGGACGGTCGAACACCTGTTTCAATTTGATGAAGCGGTTCTTATCAAAGAAGTCGAGCTGGTCTTGTGTTAATGTGTAGGGCTGATCGAGTGCAGCTAAAATTTCTTTTGAGAGGACAGGCATAGCGAAGCATTTGTTTACACAAACTTAAGCAATTCACCCACTCAGCGAGCCAGTTACCACAGGCAGGTGGGCACAATTCCATGACCGGCTTTTTCGTATTAAGAAATCGATGCAGGTGAAGAAATGTTCAGGATGCTGGAAAGCAGGTCGAGTTTCGCTGGCGAAGGTTTCACGAAGTAAATCCCACTGCCGGAATCTTTTCGAACGCCCCGCATAAAAACATAAATGACGCCACCAAAATCGCGTTCGTAGTTAAAATGCGGTAACCGGGTGGTGAGGTATTTGGTTATGGCTAAACTATATACCAGGTATTGCAGGTGATAATTATGATCGCTCATCGCGGCGGCAAGTGCGGCGGGTTCATAGTCGGCTAATTGATCACCGAGGAAATTTGATTTCCAGTCGAGGACGAAATACTGACCGTTATGTTCAAAGAACATGTCCATCTTTCCATTCATGATGCCCTCCAGTTCCCCGCTGCTTTGAATGTCGATCCTTGTATCATCATCAGAAAGACTTTCAAGCTGCGGGGCAGAAAAGGAAGAAACCGGGAAGTCAAACTCAAATTCGTGGAGCCGTTTGTGGTAAGCAATGTCGCCGATCGAAAATTTACCTGCCGGGGTTTGGATCTCCGCCTGCAGGATATGAGCGATCATTTGTGGTAGCCATTCCTGGTACAGGGTAATTTGTTGTGGAGCAAAGCGTTTAATCGCTGACGTTACCTGGTCGCTCCATTTTTCAGGGTTGTTGTAATGGATATTTTCAAACACGAGATGAAGCAGGTTTCCTGTCTTTTCTCCTTTCGACAATAGCCGGAAAACAAACTCATCATACGCATCCTTTGCAGATCCTGTTGACTTGTGCTGAACAATAACGGGCTTCGCTGCGAGCAGCGTGTAACTCATCTTCGTCCAGTTAGTTTGCGTGAGTGCAAAATTTATTGCTTTCAAGGGTGGAGGGGCAGTCCAGCCGTTGGACCTGGAGTAGCGGTATTTTGTTGGCAATTCCAATGGTGCGGCAAATTCAATGAACCCCGGATCTGCATTTCCCAAGGCATTCGTGAATGTAGCGAGGGTGGAAGATTTGTAATACCCGCTTCGATAAATAAAACATTTATAAACCGCCCGGGTGATGGCAACATACACCAACCGCCGGTGTTCCTGTTCGGCTTGCTGTAAAGCAATGGTTTTTTGCCCGGGCGTGATCGCATTTTTTTCAATGGTGACATAGTCGCCGGTAGCGGCATCGCGGAAGCTATAAATAGTGGCATCTTTTGGTTCGACAAAGTCCATGAAGGGAGATAAGACGATGTTGTACTGCAGGCCCTTACTTTTATGGATTGTGACGATCTTCACCGCCTCCTCATCATTTTCTACCCGCTGCTCGTACTCGTCGCCCTGGGTCTCCATTCCTTCGATACCGCGTTTTAACCAACTGATCAATTCCGGGGGTGACAATATTTTCCCGGATTGAATTTTATGAACAAGCTCGATCAAATGAAAAAGATTGGTGATTGTGCGCTCGCCGAATTCACTGTTGTGTTGCAACAACACCTGTTGCACATTGAAGTCGGTAACAAAGTCTCTCAGTGCCGTATATACGCCGTCGGTATCCCACCGCACCTTATATCCACGAAACAGGCCGAGTGTTTGTTCATCATCGAGCTTTAAGATCTCGGCTACGCCGAAGCCCGTAAAAGGAGAAAGCAAGGCTTTGTTGATGTTGGAACGCGTGCTGTCGACCATGGCATCAAGCAGGTAAAGAAGATAAGTCGCTTCGTCCGATTGTAATACCCGGTCGTCCCCGATGGTGACTGCGGGAATACCCAGGCGCGCCAGCCGGGCCTTTATGTTTCGACCTTGTTTGTTTGACCTGACCAGGATACCAATGTCGGAAGGTGTTATCTTTTTTATCCCATTCATCGAATACTCCCTATTCTCGAGAAGATCAATTACCTGGGCAGCGACCGCTTCGTAAATAGCCTCATTTTTTGGTACGACACTGATCGTGATTGGAACAACTGGCCCTATGTTTATTGCCAGCACTCCTTTAGTATTGTCGGTGGGTGAATCAACAGCGAGGTAATTAATGGCATTTTCCGCCTCGCCGAAAGCAAAGGTGTCAAAATCAGGTGTCGGTTTGAAGAAGGCGTTCATGGCGCTAATCATTGGTTCCGAAGACCGAAAGTTCAGGTTCATGTTATAGATCGTATCAACGGCTTCATATGCTTTGAAGTAAGTAAAAATATCCGCTTTTCGCCAGGCGTAGATCGACTGCTTGGGATCGCCGATGTAGAAAAGGATTGTTTCAGTTTTAAATGCCTCCTGGAAAATTTCATATTGTAACCGATCGGTGTCCTGGAACTCATCCACAAAAACCGCCTTGTATTTTTTCCGCAATTCCTGAACCAGTTGCCGGTTGTTTTTAAGCACCAGGGCTTCGTGCAGCTTGACGATCATGTCGTCAAAAGATAACTGGTTATTCCTTTCTTTAAAAGCCTCAATTCCGAGCGAAACTTCCTCGATGGCAATAAAATTGATTTGCCGGATGAACCGTTGTATCCCTTCATCCCGTTCAGCCGCCAGCGCCAAACAGGCATCAAGTTTTTCAAGAATGTCTGGATACAGATCACCTATATAATTGCTGCTCCGTTTCCCGGTTATCGCTGCAATAAAATCCACCGGGCTGTCTATCAATCCCAGCAAATCTTTTTTCGCGAAGCGGTTAGCTGCACTCGCTTTTTTCAGGCGCTCTCCCTGCCCGGTTATATATTTAATGAGCTCTTCTTTAAGCACAGCCTCTTCCGTTTCAAGCCTGGTGATTGATGTCGCTATCGCCTCCTGTTCCTCCATGTTGATGGTGTACCGCGCTGCGGGATCGAAGGCGAAATACTTTTTACCGCTGAGGTGCTCGCGAACGACGGCCATTATATTTTTCCGGCTTAACCCCGCCTCGATCAATGGGCCGAGCAAACCCGGCGTGATGGTGGTTACATTTTTTCGCCAAAAGCGATTGATCTCCTGCTGCAGGATGGCGCTGGTATCCTGGATGGTTTCTGCGCCGAAAAGCTGGTTTGTTTCAAACGCGAATTCATTTAAGGTCTTCTGACAAAAACTATGGATCGTTAATACAGAAGTTTCATCCAGGAACAACACCGCTTCTTTCAAAAGCCTGCTGGCTTCTTCCGGGTAAGGGTAATTATTAACCAGGTTTGTGATGGTTTCATCACCGATATGTTCTCCTAAACTTACCTTATATGCGCTGCGGATAAAAAGCCGGATCCGTTCCTCCAGTTCCGCAACAGCGGCCTTCGTAAACGTCACCATCAATATTTCTTTTATCGGCAGTTTTTTTTCCAGCACCAGGCGAACAACGAGTATTGCGATGGAATAAGTTTTGCCCGTACCGGCGCTCGCCTCGATAAGATTGGAACCTTCGAGTGGAACAATGCCGGCATTAAAATTTTGTGGAGCCATATCTATTTATCATAAAAGCCCGGGAATATGCGAGCCAGCGGTTTGAGTAATAATTCACAACTTGATTTGTACCGATCCAGGATATCCAGCTCCTCAAAATACCCACTACCAAATTCTTTCAAAATGTATGGGTCATTGCTCGGCATCTTGTAATTATTCAATTCTTTGTCCACCATTTTTTGAAAACCCGCAAGATCGAGATCGTCAAGGTCATCGGGCATTTGTTTAAAGGAAGGATAAAACGAGAGGATGTTTTCGTGTCCCTCTTTATACAAGTTCAGCAGGGCTTCCAGCGTTTCTTTGGCTTCGGCTGTGGAAATTTCCACCGCTGGATAGATCTCATCTTTCTTTGCGGAAATATAAAACAACCGATGCCCGTAACCGGCCGCACGAAGAGAGAGGTAACGGATGTATGCCTCAAGCAAATATTTGCATTCGTTTCCTGAAAATGAAATTGCCAGTAGCCTGTCTCCGTAAATATTCTTTATCGTTCCTTTTAAAGTTGAACCAGCGAATTTGATCTCGATCGGTAGACTGGTTGCATTCTCATTATGTACGATCGATTGGAGTAACTCACGGGGCCGCATAACCGCTGTGTTTACCGTTGCGATGGCGACGTCGGCCATATGCCTGAGGGGAAGGCGGCCAGTCTTCACCAGTTTGTCTTTCAGTTCCAATGCTGGTTCTTCATCCAACACCAACAATTCATTTTTTAATTGCCATTGTTGCAGATGATCCAGTTCAAACACTTCTTCTTCCTCCAGCAATACATCATCTTCCCGGTAATAAATTTTCAACACATTATTGTAGTATCCCTTGAAGGGGTTTTTAAAAAAATTGATACAACCATCCAGTGCGATCTCGTCGAACGAATTTGCCTCCCGCAGTTTTTCCGGATCTATAATTTCAGTTGGTTTCGCATCGCCTGCATTGAGATAGGTCACCAATTTATTTCCGGGTTGATTATAGAGGCGGCTAAAACCGTGCAATGGATGTCGCGTCACTAATAATTTACGCACCGAGCCACCGTCTCCCAATCCAGCCTGGATATAGTCAACCAGTTCATCGATCAATGCGGAAGGAGGAATACCGGAATTGTCTTTTGCGTTCTGACCAACATAGCTGAGGTAGAGAAATTCCTGCGCCGACAAAAGTGTTTCCAGGAATAAATGCTTATCGTTCTCTTTTACATTGCGATCGCCTTTGCGTTTTTTCTGTTCCATCAGGTTGAAACTAAGCGGTGCATCTTTCCTTGGAAATTTATCAAAATTCAATCCCAACATCGCGACCACCTTAAAGGGAATGCTGCGCATAGGGATGAGAGAACAAAAAGTAATTCCCGAGGAAACAAACGAGCCCTGCGCCGTTCCGGTTTCCAGGGTTTGCAAAAAGCTATGCAGGAAAACGCGGAAGCTCACTTCCTCTTCAAAAAGCTCATTCAGTACATTATAAGTGCCGAGTTGTTTGATGAGGAGCAAATAATCTTCTTCGGTAAACAGCTCCGGTTCGCAGACCAGGTTGTCTAAAACCCGCTGCACATATTCAACCCATTGCGTAATGGTGCGATTGCTATTTCGTTCCTGGATCGTGCTTATCAAGACTTCAACAAAATGTGTAAAGCGGATCAATTGGTTGGCCTGGAGACCTTCGACCAGGTCCAATGGATAAAAACTTTCGGGCCCCTCCCCGTATTCTTCATCACCACTCATACAAATACCAAACATGATTCGCTGTAAACCATATTTCCAACTTACATACTGGGTATCGTCGGCATTTTCATTGGCGATGCCGAAACGAATGTTTGCTTTGTTGATCGCGTCGCGGATCAGCGGTATATCGGTCACGCTAAAACGCTTTTTGATGTAGGAGGAATCCAAAAGCTGCAAAACATTTTCAGAAGTAAAATTTTCCTCTGAAACCAGGAGTAAAGATTTCAATGCGGCTGTGATCGTATCGCCACTGGTGAAATTTTCATCCGTGATGGAATAGCGAAATTTATATGGGGCATTGTCAAACACAGCCTTGATGTAAGGGGTGTATTGATCAATGTCGCTCACCATTACTACGATGTCACGCGGAGATAAAGTGATGGCACTTGTTTGATTAATTGAGACAAGCCAGTTATATAACACTTCCACTTCCCGGGCCTGACTGTAGCAACTATTGATGACAATGGAACCGTCATTGCAGTCAGCCTCATCAAATTGACTCACCCCCGGGTTGTTGACAAAAATATCCGCCTGTATTTTCTTCAATAGATTATTCGCGGTGGGTGTTACAATACCAACATCATCATACGCATTGATCAGCTCGTCATCCTGGAACAGGATGCTGTAGGTATCCTGCAGTACCTTGCCCCAACTCGTTAACAAGGCATTACCTGTTTGCCGTTCGCCTGCATCGATGTAGCCTTTTCTTATTAAAACGGAGAGTTGTTTTTCATGAATGTCTTCGAACCAATACTGGCCCGGCGCAGGGTTGATGAGATAAAACCCAACGTTCACCAATTGCCCGATGGCATGATACACTTCGAGGTGATAGTTGGTGGTGATCGACAAGCCAAACAGATAGATCACCGGCATTTTTTCCCGTAGGTGTTGTTGTTGATCCGAGTTCGTCAATTCCCTGGTGATGTGACTGCTGATGTTTGTTTTATCCGGCAACCGGCTACCCAATAGCTCCTTCGCTTTTTGCCAGAGATATTTCTGCCAGTCTTTTTGATCTGCAGCCTTCGTAGCCTGGTTCCACTCCTGGATCATTTCCGGGCGGTAGATCTGGTATTGATCAAAAAGGTCTGCCGTTCTACCGGCAAGGGACATACGCTTTATATCATCCTCACCGCCGGGACCGGAATAATAGCCCGACACGTTTTTGTAACGGCGGATAAATTCATCTTCACCCAATAATTTATAGAGTACCCAGGAAAGGTTTTGAGTTGATAATAATTCGCCTGATTTACCACCTAACAAATAAAAAACCTGCCCGATGATGTCCTGCGATTTCAGGTACCGGTAGTTGGCCGCGATGCCGATCTCGCCGGCGATCTTATATTTCAGCCAGGTGGTCATTCCATCCGTTTGGGTAATGATATACACCGGCTGAAAAGGATCCAGTTGCTGTTGCTGCAAATCGTTGCACAAAGCCGCCGCAAGCTGGTCGAGTGAATTTGAAACTTTTAGCTGGAGTGCCATACGATTAAATGAAGCTTAAATTTTTTGTCGTTATCCGTTGTTGATGCTTTTGTTATCGACCGGGATCAATGTTGATGAAAACGATCGATTATGCCGGACGTTCTCCTTACTTGTTCTGCCGCGGCGCGTAAGACTGTTGCCTTACTTCCCTGGATCACGAGTTGTTCTCTTGCCCGGGTGATGCCCGTATAGAGCAATTCCCGCGTCAGCAGGTTTACGGCGCCCTTCTCCGGGAGAACGATCAATACCCTGGTGAACTCTGATCCCTGGCTTTTATGAATCGTCATGGCGTACACTGTTTCCGCCTGGGCAATGTAACCAGGTAGCACCGCTTTTATTTTTCCTTCACTGTCTTCGAACCAGGCCATCAGGATACCCTGTTCATTTTTACGGATAATTCCAATATCCCCATTGAATAATCCCAGCTCGTAATTATTGCTCGTGATCATGATCGGACGGTGCTCATAGAACTCACCGGTCCGACGGATCAGGCCACGCCGCTGGAGCGTATCCTCAATTTTTTTGTTGATCGCGTACAAACCTTGTTCACCCTCCCGTATAGCACAAAGCACCCGCAGCTGGTTAAATTTTTGCAAGGCTTCTGCAATGCCCGATTCGAGAATGTATGCTTCATAGCCATCAATAAAGGAATTAAAAACATTGCCGCCCTGGGCGGGATCAATGTGCACTTGTTTACCGGCGCCTTCGTCAAAAAAACTTTCGATCAGCGCTGTGTTATTTTGTATGATGGCCTTGCTGAATTTTCCAATGCCTTCGGTATCCTTGAAGCGATGGCTCTGGCGAAGCTCGATCACATGTTCGAACAGTGGATGCGTGGTGGCGATGGGGTTAGCAATGCCGGTTAGTTTTAATTCATCACCTGAGATGAAATGGTTGACCAGGTCGGCGCGTTCTTTTGTGAAGCTGTTCAATTCGGGCTGGGCCTGGCAGAGGTCTCCGAACAGACTTCCCGCCTCCACTGATGCAAGCTGGTCTTTATCCCCCAATAGGATCAGCCGCGTCGTAGGCCCGATCGCATCGAGCAGTCTTGCAAAGAGCGCCACATCGATCATTGAACTTTCATCCACAATTACCACGTCAGCATTGAGTGGATTCTCCCGGTTGTGTTTAAACCGATTTGATCCAAATTCAGTTTTTAATAAGCGGTGAATGGTTGCGGGAACCAGTTGTCGAAATTTTGCAGCGACCGTTTCATCCACCGGCAGTTTTGCCGACTTAAGCGACTCTGCCATCCTTGCCGCAGCCTTGCCGGTTGGCGCTGCCAGAGCGACCTTTAAACCCGGATCGCAGTTAAATAGTAACGAGAGGATTTTGGCAACCGTAGTTGTTTTTCCCGTGCCCGGTCCCCCGGTAATGATCGTAAAGTTGTTTAGGAAGGCACTAACCGCAGCGGCAAGTTGCCAGTCTGGATGGACGGGTAAAATAGCATCCGATGGAGCATTGCCTTTGTTGAATAAGTTTTTTACCAAAACATCATTGTTCAGCAACCAGGTTTTGCGTGGTTCATAGTCTGCACTTTCAGCCTTTAAAAATTGGTATATACGATCCAGCAGCAAGGTCTCATACCGGAAGTAGCGTTGCAGGTATAATTTGTTGTTGTAAAGAACAAAAGGTTGGGTGCCGGCGGCGGTGGTGTCAACGAGTGTTTCATTGGCCAGCGCTGCTGTTCCTGCAAGGCCAGCAGGATACCGTTCTATGACCTGCATTGAATCTTCAGCAGTCAGACCATCGAGGGGTAAACAGATATTGCCCTCGGCGAGCTTTTGCGAAAGGAGCCAGGCATATGGTTCCAGGTTTTCCCCGCCAAAATATGCAGCAAATTGTTGATGTACATCATTGATTGTTTTCATATGATACCGGGTAATTTAATCTCTTTTAACCGCATTGCAAAAGTAGCTTATCACCACTGTTCCAGGCGGGCTAGGCTAAATCGGTGCAACTAAATATTCAACTATTTATCTATAGCGGGGTGCTGGATTTTTTAAGAGCAGGCTTCCTGCTTTTATGGTTGGTGTAATTGCTAAAGAAATGGATAGCGCAATTCATAAATAGTTTATAACAACTCACGCAGGTTGAGCACTGCCTGGTAAAATAAGCATTGCATTTTTGAAGAAATTATCGTTATGGATGTATCAGCAAGAGCCATTTACAACCCCGTGCAACGGGATACAGCCGTCTTTTTAAAAACTGTTGACGAAACGGGTGGTGCCTTCACCCTCATCGAGGTGGAAGTAGCCCCGGGCGGTGGGGTCGGAGAACATTTTCACACGGGCTATACCGAAACTTTTGAATGCATGGAAGGGGAAGTGAATATCCAACAGGGAAAGAAGATCATTGTTTTGAAGCCCGGCGATAAACCCGTCGTTACCGAAAAAAATACGCTCCACCGTTTCTTCAATACCAGCAATAAGGCAAGTCGTTTCACGGTATTGATCACCCCGGGTTGTCGTGGGTTTGAAGAAGGCATTCAAATTGCGTATGGCCTTGCCCGTGATGGCAAAACCGACCGCACAGGAACACCCCGTCGCGTTGCTTATCTTGGAATCCTGTTATTGTTGACGCAGACAAAACTTCCCGGCTGGCAGGGTATGATAGAGAAAGGGTTACGTTGGATGGGACGAAGAGCGGAAAGGCGTGGCGTTACCGACGAATTACGCAGAACTTATGTTAAGATTTAGCTGCTCAGCAGACACCTGTCTTCAATACAACAAGGATATTTTTCTATTTGTCAAACTGGGAAAGATTCAATTTCGGATCCAGCATTTCTCCCTCGGTTAATAATTTATCCCAATGGGTTTCCCGGCCCAGGCGTGCCGCCTCCCGGCCAAGGATCGCGGTGAGGGTTGAATCAGCTCCTGACGCGGTTTCGTTTAGATATTTGCCCGTTTCTATACTTTGAATAAAAGCCTTTTCTTTATTAGCATCCGCATCCTGCAACGATGAAAGAAATACACCGGCTGCCTGTTGTTGCGGGGTTAATGCACTGCCAGCTTTCGCCACGCCGGAATCCCAGGCTTTATCCCCGTTGATAAATACACCGCCACTATAATGGGCTTCCGCGATTCCCTTTGTACCCAGGAAGCGGCAGCACACATCTCCAAAACTCGGCCCCAGCTGGGTTGAATGAAAACTTACTTTTACGTCCCCGGGATAATCATACAGCACCTGGTAATTATTCCACGAATCGCCGAGCCCCGCACTGCCTTTTTTTCCGCCGGTGCCGACCGCTTTTAAAGGGTGGCCCTGCAGTGTCCAGTTGCACACATCCAGCATGTGGATACCCTGGTCGAGTAAGATGCCACCAGAGAGCGCATGAAAATGATAGTGATTGCGAATCCTCATTTCATCATTTGATACATTTTGTAAATTATTCACGCGGGTAGCCGAAGAAAAATAATAGAGTTGTGCATTCACCAGGTCACCAATGTCAGCCTGCTGCATTCGTTTTACCATTTCAACATACGGTGACGCATACCTGATTTGAAATCCAATTACAACACTTAGTTTACCATTGACCTTTTCGCCAGCCTCGCGGATCCGTTTGCATCCCTGGGCATCAGTCGCGACAGGCTTTTCGCAATACACATGTTTACCGGCTTGTATGGCTGCTTCAAGGAAGGGTGGGTGCGTGTATGCCGGCGAGGAGATGAGTACCGCATCAACATCCTTTAAAGACAATAATTTGAGATATGCTTTAGAACCCTGGAAAGTATTGGCAGCTGCTATGGCCGGAAATCCTTTTGCAGCATTCAGTTCATTTAGTTTGGGAGCGATCGCTTTTAACTTGTCCTCAAAAAGGTCAGCCATCGCGATGATATTGATGTTGGTAAATTTCGACATCGAGGAAATCACGGCGGTGCCCCTGTTGCCGCAACCGATGATCCCCACTCGAATGGCCGTGTTTGCCCGGGTGCCAAAAACAAGTCCTGGTTTAAGAATAATGGCAGCGGAAACAGCTGCAGCGTTTTTGATGAACGTACTTCTTTTCATATAGCGTTGCGGTGTTTTATTAAACTTATTTCGTTGTATGCGTCGCAAGAACAATCGCCTCATTCCGAAGCTGAATCGTTTCTAAATGTAAAACATCTGCCGGGTGCCTGCAAAAAGTATTTGAGCTCGATATTTGAAAATGTCTCTTGCATCCGGCATTTTTCGTCGGGTAAAATGTTTTGCAAGAATGGTCACTTTAGGGTATTGTATCCCGCAAAAAGTTTTACCATTTTTGACTCTTCAAATCGTTCGATCATGTCAACACAGTGGGAAAATAAAGAGGTCGTCCGCATGCCGAACTACTGTAGCGACCATCAACTAATTAACAGTTTCCGTCATTCATTTTGTATCAAAGAATTTTACCTGAAAAGTGCTTCTGAAGCCACTTTATCATATGCTTCAATCTTGAGTAGATCCGTTCCCAGTTTTTAAACCCCCACCACCTCTGTTCATTTCTACAATGGTCGGTTTTCACCGACCATTTTCTTTTTTACGTTGGATGGAAAGAAGGAGTGCAAGCCTTTCACTGTTTTATTTAATGTTACAAAACGGGCGAAAAAAGGCGACAAAGTTTTTCGGGAAACTGGTGGTACCATTTTCGATTTAGCCAGGCTTCCTTGTCAATTTTTTCCGAAGCGGCAATGTCCTCGAAAAAGATGGAGCGCATTTCTTTGGCGTGCGTCGCATCATAGATCACCGCATTCACTTCAAAATTTAGGTCGAAGCTGCGCCGGTCCATGTTTGCTGTTCCCACAATGAATAATTTCCCGTCGGTGATCATCGTTTTGGAATGCACAAAACCTTTGCGATACAGGTATATCTCCACCCCAGCTTTCAGCAGGTCATTGTAATTGCTTTTAGAAGCTGCATTTACGATCCGCGAATCACAAACACCGGGTACCAGCAGTTTTACTTTCAGTCCGCTTAACGCAGCTATACGCAATGCATCCATGATGCTGTCACCAGGAATAAAATAGGGTGTGGTGATCAGGATCTCTTCCTTCGCAAGATAAATAGCCTGCAGGATGCTAAACAAAACAGAAGGCTCCGGCGAGTCGGGGCCACTCGCGGTGATCTGTACATAACTATCATGGGTACCCGCTTTTATCGGGGGGAAATAATTTTGCAGCGGTTCAAAAGAATCTTCGCAACAAAAGTTCCAGTCGCTGATAAACAGGTACTGGAGGTAATACACCGCCGGACCGTCAAGCCGCAGGTGCGTATCCCGCCAGAATAATTTTTTAGCATCCGAGCCATTGATGTATTTATCACTCACATTGATTCCTCCGACAAAACCCGTGCATCCGTCGATCACCACGATCTTCCGGTGATTGCGATAATTGATCCGGTTTGCAAGCAGGTAAAAATGAACTTTATGAAAAGGTGAGATCCTGATACCGGCATCCACCATTTCTTTCTCCAGTTTCTTTTTTATGCCCGGACTTCCAAAATCATCATAAATGAACTTTACCTCCACTCCCTCTTTAGCTTTTTTTATCAACAATTCGATGAGCGATCTTCCTATCTCGTCATATTCATAAATGTAATATTCCAGGTGAATGTGGTGCCGGGCAGTTTCAAGTGCCGCAAACATTTCGGGGAACTTGTTTTCCCCGTTGATCAATAGCCGCACCTCGTTGTGCCGGGTAAGCGGACTGCTCAGATCCTTGAGTAACATCGACACGAGTTCGGCATTCTGCTGTACCGCAGGATCGGTCATGCCCAACGATGCTTCTTTGTATGGCTGGCTGTCTTTTGCCAGGTGTTGCAGGATCTTTGTATCGGAAGAAGATTTTTTGCGATACTTTTTTATGCGCCAGTAGTTAATTCCAAAAGTGAGATAAAATGCGATGCCAAACACCGGGACAAACAAGCAAAGCAGGATATAAGCAAGTGTTTTGGTGGTACTATGGGTTTCAAAAATCACCCGCAGGCATACGAGCAATACAATGAGGACGTAAATAATTCCCCCGATTAAATTCCAATTCATTGATTTAGTATAGGTGGTTTTTGCTGTCGGTCATCAATTCCACAATATTTAGCTGGTAAGGCCTGTGGCTGTACAAGATAAGTAGCATTCCAATAATAAAGCCAGCTTGCATTTAAACAAGCCATTGATCTCTCCTTAAAAAAATGATGAAATCTTTCCTTATTAGCAGTACCTTATTCTTCCAAAGATTTTTATTTCCTTTCCCTACCAAACCAGTTCCCGCCTCAACAATTGTCAATAGCCCTTCGAATTGATGTGGAGGCATAAGTTTATAATTTCCAGTTCCTTCCTTAAGCCAGGTTTCACCAACTTGTTATCAACACCTAAACATATCTATATGGAACGGAAAACATTTCTGAAGAATACGGCACTGTGCGCAATTGCGGTGAGTGCTTCTGGCTTTATCAGGTTTGACGGGGAACGCTATACCGGGGATTGCGCCACCACCTCGGATATACTCGGACCATTTTATCGCCCGGGCAGCCCGGTTCGTAGCGACCTGGCGATGACGGGCAGCACAGGCACGCCACTTCAATTGACAGGAAAAGTGCTTCACGAAAATTGCAGTGACCCGTTCAGCAACGCCAGGGTCGAATTGTGGCATTGCGATGAAAAGGCGTGTATGACAATGCTTCGCCCGGGTTTAATTATCGCGGAACAACCTTTACAAATGCGAAAGGAGATTACGTTTTTAAAACCATTCTCCCGGTTCCCTACGAGATTGGAAATGGCATTTCCCGTCCTGCCCACTTCCACATGATGATCACGGCTGCCGGTTATCAACCGCTGGTTACTCAACTGTATTTTACCGGTGACGCCTACATTGCTAAGGACGCATATGCTTCGTCAACCCAGGCGAAAAGCCGCATCCTGACTGTTCGGGCGAACCAGGAAGGCAAACAACAAGTTGTATTCAATGTCGGCATGTCGAAGAAACTGCCGGTAGAACCAGCTTCTCTTGACAGGCTTGCAGGAACTTATATTGACGAAAAAGATCCGAAGATCAGCCTGGTGCTTTTTAAAAATGACAACCGGCTTTGGCTGCAGAACGAAGTTTTTGGGGAAGACTTTGAATTTGTCGGAGACAACCGTTTTCAAACACCGGGAATGCCGGCCGGACATTTTGAGAAGCTTCAATTTGAGTTGTTGCCTACAGGTATAACGCAACTGATGTACGAACGCCAGGGCGAAGATGGTGTCAAAAGAACAAATGTATTGATGAAAAAAAGCTAAGCAGTTCACCCGCTTAACTTTTCCTGTTACTACAATTTATTAAAAGTGCGTGTCTTAAATGCTGCGTGATCGAAGGAGCGGCACTTAGTGATCATGCCCTTTCCATTGATGCAAAAGACTTTAATATCCCCATTTTTTCATAATGGCCAGGTCTTCTTCCACGCATGCCATTGGGGTTTTGCCCTGGTAAGATTCCTGCTCGATGATAAAATGTTTGGTACCACCTGATTTTCGGCCAAGATCAATTACTTCCTTCACCGGGATAATTCCTTTTGCCAGGATGGTACTTTCATATTTGCCAGCTTCGGCTGCTTTGATCTCATCTTTTACATGCATGGATTCAAACCTGCCGGGATATTGTTTGATGATGTCTGCAGCAATGCCTCCCGCGTGGTACATGTT
>JAURWD010000234.1 GCA_030655145.1 Ferruginibacter sp. | reverse complement strand
ATGAAGATCCCAATGATACCGTGTAAAATGGAAATGATGATTACATCGCGAAGCTCACCTTTTAAAATCGCTACACCCAGGATCACGAGCAGGGGGGCAATAAAATTAAACAAGTAAAAAATGCTCAGCGTTCTTACAGCTGCTGCCGTAAAAAGTTTGGGTTGTAAATAAATCTTGAACACGTTGCTGATCAGCCAGGCGAAAACTCCATATCCCGCTAAAAGGAACACCATCGACACAAGATATTCAGCCGTGTCGTCGCCGAGGAGGAAAGGTGTTTGGGTGAATGGATACATAATAACAAAGCGCCCCGGCTCACTGGTATCAAACCAACTTGTATGTCCTCCGTTCTCAAGAAGCAACACGAGTAACACATATACGGTAGTCGACAAATAAATAATTGCAAAGGCCCTGCTTAAATAAAAAAGGATGGCGGCAACAACTTTGACATTCTTCATGCTGGTCTGATTGAGGAGTCAAAAATATAATTAATTATCGAATTTCAATAATTTTTATCCATTTATCAATAATTTTTTATCGCGAAGACCGTAAAGGCGTACTTAATTGTTGTCAGAAAAAAATGATGTTAAGGAAATCAAACGGAAGCTTTTTGAAGCGGTTGCAACACTTCTATTTGCCTTAGTGGGTGTGAAGTTTAACAGAAATGTTACAGCAGTTTTTTAAAATAGGAAGTCAAATCACAAAACTTTGAAGAACTTCGAGACATGAGATACACTTACCTCGTTCTAATTGTTGCGCTTTTTTTTGGCAACTGTACATCTGCATATCGTTCCGTTGAGACACCAACCAATCCCGGGCGCCAGTATGAGACCCCGGCAACTAACGATAACGTAGAACCGCTTTTAACCGGTGCTGACCGGATGGCTGTGTACCTACCACTGTTGAAGGGAAAGTCGGTAGCGGTTTTTGCTAATCCAACCAGCATGGTGAGAAGCACTCACCTGGTTGACACTTTGTTAAGTTCCGGCATCAGGATCGTCAAAATTTTTGGACCCGAACATGGTTTTCGTGGGGATGCAGTTGCGGGAGAACCCGTTACAGATGCAAAAGATAAAAAAACGGGGCTGCCAATCGTAAGTCTTTATGGCGATCACAGAAAACCAACTGCCGCAGATCTGGAAGATGTGGATGTGATCGTGTTTGACATCCAGGATGTTGGCGTTCGTTTTTACACCTACATTTCGTCTCTCGAATATTTACTGGAAAGTGCCCTGGAGAATCACAAGCCCCTGCTTATCCTGGACCGTCCTAATCCAAATGGGTTTTATGTGGATGGGCCGATACTGGAGAAAAAATTTAAAAGTTTTATTGGCATGCAGCCGATCCCCATTGTTCATGGAATGACGATTGGAGAATATGCGCTTATGCTTACGGGTGAGCGACTGCTTTCGGAAAAAGCAAACACCATCAATGCCTATAACGTAACGACGAAGCCAACGGCAGATACACCGTTTCATGTGCAGGTGATCAAGTGCAAAAATTATGATCATACCACAAAATATATTTTGCCTGTTGCTCCATCGCCCAACCTAAAAACGATGCAGGCAATTTATTTATACCCGTCCACTTGTTTTTTTGAAGGAACCGTTTTGAGTGAAGGCAGGGGAACAGATGCGCCATTTCAAATGTTCGGCCATCCCACTTTACCCAAAACACTTTATTCTTTTACCCCGAAACCAAACGCCGGCGCGAAGAGCAGCAAATGCTTCAATCAAAAATGTTTTGGCTGGTACCTGAATGGGTCCAACGAAGAAATTCTGAAAAAGCTCGACGGCAAAATTCAACTTCATTATTTGTTGGAGGCCTACAAACTTTTTCCCGGTAAAGACAGCTTCTTCCTAAAAAATAATTTCATTGCGCGGCTTGCCGGCACTGATCAACTGAGTGCCCAGGTAAAGGCCGGAAAGACCGAAGCGGAGATCAAGAAAAGCTGGAACCCGGCACTCGACGATTTTAAGAAAACAAGAAAAAAATACCTGCTCTACAAAGACTTTTATTAAAATTTCTGCCCGCTCCCAAATTATTTATTAGCGCCTACTATGTAAGTAACGACTTACAGCAAATCGTTTTAAAGGCTGAAAGTTTACCTTTGCGATCATGGAAAAATTTCAGTCACTGCGGATCGTTTTTATGGGTACCCCGGAATTTGCGGTGGCTTCCCTGCAAGCACTCGTTGAAGCTGGCTGCAATATTGTTGGTGTGATTACTGCACCGGATAAAGAGGCCGGGCGCGGAATGCAACTTCAACAAAGTGCCGTAAAAAAATATGCAGCGTCGAAAGACTTAAATGTCCTACAACCTGAGAAGCTGAAGAACCCTGACTTTCTTGCAACCTTAGCATCGCTGAATGCCGACCTTCAAATTGTGGTCGCTTTTAGGATGTTGCCAGAGTTAGTGTGGAATATGCCGCCGATGGGTACCGTCAATCTCCATGGCTCTCTGCTTCCACAATACCGCGGGGCCGCACCGATCAACTGGGCTATTATTAATGGTGAACAGGAAACAGGTGTAACAACTTTCAAACTGCAACATGAAATTGATACCGGTAACATTTTATTGAGCGCACAAATTCCGATCGGCGATAACGATACAGCCGGTGAGCTCCACGATCGCATGAAAGAAGTTGGTGCAAACCTGTTACTACAAACGGTTAAAGGGCTTGCCGATAATAGTATCACAGATCAACCACAAACCTTTTCTGCCGACCTCAAACACGCACCAAAGATCTTTACCGAAACCTGCGAAATCAATTGGCAGTTAACTGTCGCGGAAGTTTACAACCTGGTAAGGGGGCTGTCTCCCTACCCAACCGCATTCACCACTCTAAACGGCAAAAAGCTTAAGATCTATCAAGCCGAAAAGATCATTTCAGTGACCGGCCTGGCAGCCGGACAATACGAAACAGATCAAAAAACTTTTCTTCATTTTGCCTGTCCGGACGGATTTATAGCAGTCAAAGAACTTCAACTCGAAGGAAAGAAAAAGCTGGGCATCGCGGAATTTCTACGTGGGTATCGCTGGCCCTAAACTTTCTTTAATACCGGCTTTGCGGATTTTCCTTTTTACTTGTTTCCATCTTCCAACCTTTATATTTGTGTCATGTTAAATATCAGCCAGCGGGGTCAGCACATGCCACCTTCGCCCATACGAAAATTGGTTCCCTTTGCAGAAGCAGCAAAGAAAAGAGGCACACAAGTTTATCACCTGAACATTGGCCAGCCTGATATTGAAACCCCCGACCAGATCCTCGATGCTGTTCGTCAAACTCATTTTAAAGTGCTGGAATACAGCCATAGCGCAGGTAATGAAAGCTATCGCAAAAAGCTCGTGGAATACTATGCTAAAACTGACATTAATGTTACTCATGAACAGATCATCGTAACCACCGGCGGAAGCGAAGCAATTCTCTTTGGCTTTATGGCCTGCATGGATGCCGGTGATGAAGTTATTGTGCCTGAACCTTTTTATGCAAACTACAACGGGTTTGCCGTGGAAGCTGGGGTAACAGTGAAACCAATTTTATCTACGATCGACACCGGGTTTGCATTGCCTCCTATCGAAGATTTCGAAAAAGTAATTACCCCAAAAACAAAGGCTATCCTTATTTGCAATCCAAATAATCCTACCGGCTATTTGTATAGTCGCGAAGAAATGGAAGTGTTGAAACAGTTGGTTTTGAAACATAATTTATACTTGTTCGCGGATGAGGCCTACCGTGAGTTTTGCTACCAGGGCAAACATTTTAGCGCCATGCACTTAACAGGTGTGGATGACAACGTGGTTATGATGGACACCATCAGTAAAAGGTATAGCGCCTGTGGCGGAAGGATCGGTGCACTGGTCACAAAAAATACCGCGCTTTTGAATGCTGTGATGAAATTTGCGCAGGCACGGTTAAGCCCTCCCTCTTTTGCCCAGATCCTGGGAGAAGCTGCTGTTGATTTACCAGACAATTATTTTGACACGACAAAGGCCGAGTATAAAAAAAGACGGGATGTGATCGTGAAAAGACTCAATAACATTCCCGGAGTTTTTTGCCCCAATCCCGGTGGCGCTTTTTATGCAATGGCAAAACTGCCGATCGATGATGCGGATGTATTTTGCCAATGGTTGCTGGAGTTTTTTGATCACAAGGGTGAAACAGTAATGTTAGCTCCCGCTACTGGTTTTTATGGAACGCCGGGCCTGGGTAAACAGGAAGTTCGCCTTGCCTATGTATTAAACACTACTGCTATTAATGCCGCGATGGACTGTCTCGAAACGGCATTAAATATCTACCCGGGAAGAACATCCTAATCAACATCGCATCTTTTTGTTGAGTTAATTATTGCTTGTTTTATATCGAAAACGGAACCATTTTCCGCAAAAGATATTTGTTGAACTTTCCGCTCAACAGATGCCTTATTTTTTCCGCGTAAATTATTCCTAAATTTATAAGGTCACCAAAACAACGCAAAACATGATAAAACAACTGACGTGCTTTTTAGCACTGATCGTATCCACCCTCGGTGCATTTGCCCAAACTCAAATGAGCGGGAAGGTAGTCGACCGCAATGGGCAGCCGCTCGAAGGCATCTCCGTCAAAGAAAAATCCGGCACCGCCGGCGCAATTACTGACAAACTTGGCAATTATAGTGTGAACCTCAGTTCGGGTACTGCAACCCTTGTTTTTTCAGGCGTTGGATTCACTACCGAAGAGGTTACAACAACTGGAAAAACTTTCGCAGATGTCACACTGGTCACTTCAGTCGAAAACATGGGCGCAGTAGAAATTGTGGGTACCAGGAGTTTACGCAGGTCGAGCACAGAAACGCCTGTACCGGTTGACATTATTCCTGTTTCAAGAATTACAAATACACTCGGCCAGGTTGACCTGAACCAGATCCTGCAGTATGTAGCTCCTTCTTTCAACAGCAATCGCCAAAGCGGTTCCGATGGGGCCGATCACGTTGATCCGGCCTCCTTACGTGGCCTCGGTCCTGATCAAACTCTCGTGTTGGTAAATGGGAAACGTTGGCACCAATCTTCCCTGGTAAATATTTTCGGCAGTCGCGGGCGTGGTAATACGGGTACAGATCTGAACACCATCCCGGCAGCGGCCATCGAAAGAATTGAAATTTTACGGGATGGTGCGGCAGCACAATATGGCTCTGACGCAATTGCGGGAGTGATCAACATCATTTTGAAATCTGCCGTAAACAAGGGTTCAGCCACGGTATCGGGGTCAACATTCATCACCGGTTACGGTAAGTCGCTGGATGATGGTAATGGAAAGATCATGGACAATCAAACAGACGGCGAAACATTCAACGCGAATGTGAATTATGGATTTGCCTTAAAAAACAATGGCTTTATAAACCTGACTGCCGATTACCTGCACCGGGCAAGAACGCATCGACCAAACTTCACCACGCCAAACCCGGATGATCCACGCCGAATGGCCGGTGATGCAGCCCTGGAGAATTATGGCTTATACCTTAACGCCGGCATACCGATCACAGCAAAAACAAGCTTCTACTTATTTGGTGGCATCAACGAACGGGATGGTAGCGCTTTTGCCTATACACGAAGTGCGACGAGTGAAAGAAACGTACCATCGATTTATCCGAATGGCTTTGATCCGCTGATTGGCTCCTCCATTTCTGACAGGTCGGGTTCTTTCGGAATTAAAACAAAATTCGGGCAATGGAATGCTGACTTCAATGCAACCCTTGGCTTTAATCGTTTTGAATATGATGTGAGCAAAACCCTCAATACATCGCTCGGCGCCAGCTCACCAACTTCGTTCGACGCGGGTGGTTTCCAGCTTTCGCAAAATATGGTCGGCATGCATTTTACCCGCGGAATTGCTTCTGTTGCCGAAGGATTAAATATTGCATTGGGTACTGAGCTACGCCAGGACAAATACAAAATTTTCGCAGGCGAAGAAGGTTCGTATAGACAATACCCGAATGCGAACGATGCACCAGGTGGCTCGCAAGGCTTTCCCGGTTTTCAACCGGCTGATGAAACCGACCGTGACCGTACTAACTGGGGCGCCTATGCGGATGCTGAGTTAGATGTAACAAAGAGTTGGATGGTGAGCGGTGCTGTCAGGGTAGAAAACTACAACGACTTTGGCTGGACGACCAATGTTAAAGCAGCTTCAAGATTAAAACTAGCGGAACAATTTGCGCTAAGAGGATCTATCAGCACGGGTTTCCGGGCGCCTTCCTTACCGCAGATAAATTTCAGCAATACTTTTACAAACGTAGCTGCAGGCGTAACATCAGAAGTAGTGATTGCACCAAATTCCGGCTCCCTGGCTAATGCGGTTGGTATACCGGCGCTTAAAGAAGAGACCTCTGTAAACGCGAGCCTGGGATTCACCACCCGGCCAGTTCGAAACCTTTCACTTACCGTAGATGGCTACATGGTAAATATTAAAGACAGGGTTGTATTGACAGGATTTTTTGACCAGACTGATGATGTCATCGGTGATATTCTTGAAAGCAGGAACATCGGTTCCGCCCAGTTTTTCACGAATGCCGTAAACACAAAAACAACCGGGCTCGATGTAATATTGACTTATGGAACAAAGGCTGGAAAGGGAAACCTGAGCACGACACTTGCGGCCAATTTCAATAAGTTGGAAATAGAAAAGATCAATACCGTTCCTAAATTAGCGGGTAAAGAAGACATCTATTTTTCTGACCGGGAAAGATATTTCCTCATGGCCTCAGCGCCAAAACATAAGGTCAGTTTTTCAGTTGACTACAAGATCAACAATTTTAGTACGAACCTGCGCCTGACAAATTTCGCAGCCATCGAGCTAATCGATTACGACCCAAAAGTGGAGAAGTTTAAAGGAAGAACAACAACCGATCTTTCTTTTTCCTACCTCGTAAAAAATCGGGTAACCCTTACCGTTGGGGGCGCAAATATTTTTGACGTCTACCCCGAGTATCGCCCTGATCCAGGTTTAACTGAAACCGGAACCAGGTATGAAGCAATTCAAATGGGTATGGGTGGTGCAATGTATTATGCCAAGATCGGTGTTCGGTTGTAAAATAAAATCTATTGTATGGAAAAAATGCGTTCTCATCGAACGCATTTTTTTTTGAATTGATTTAAGGATTTTGACTTTCGGATCAATACGGTTTTCTCCTTTCGATTTTTTACACGGTCTGAAACGGTTGGGGCCGACTTCGGGAAGCTTACTGAATACGAATGCACTTTAGTACAACTATAAAGGCACTTATCTTTGTAGCGTAGATCCTCACGAAATTGTTCTTCCTTGGCACCTATCAAGTTTTTGTATCAAACGGTAATTAATCATTTACGCACCCGTCTTAACCGGATGCAGTTTATTATGGTGATTGCTACCATTGTCGGTTTTACTTCAGGAATAGTCGCCGTGTTGTTAAAGATGCTGGTGCATGCCGTACAATATTGGATAGGTTTACTTCCCGTTAGCAGATATTCTTACCTGCTTTTTCCAGTGGCCGGCCTTGTACTAACGGTGTACATTGTGCGCCATTTTTTTGGAGGCTTTATGGAAAAAGGCATCGCGATGGTTCTGAAAGCGGTTGCCCGCAAATCTTCGTTTGTTCCACTGGCACATACTTACCAGCACATCGTCACCAGTTCTATCACCGTGGGCTTTGGCGGCTCGGCCGGACTTGAAGCGCCGATTGTTGCTACGGGTTCGGCTGTGGGTTCGAACCTCGCCCGGATCACTGATCTGAATTACCAGGAACGCACCTTACTGATAGCCTGTGGAGCCGCTGCCGGTATCTCGGCCGTGTTCAATGCGCCTATTGCCGGGGTGATCTTCGCGATAGAAGTATTATTGGCCGAGACGGTGGTCAGTTACTTTATCCCCCTCATAGTTTCTTCGGTGATGGGCGCGCTTTGTTCCAAGATCATCCTGCAGGAAGCTTCACTTTTCAACTTTTTATTGAAGCAGACGTTCGACTATGAAAATGTTCCTTTTTATATTCTACTTGGAGCCGCCGCAGGATTTATTTCCTTGTACTATGCACGGGCTTTTAAAATGGTGGAGCATAAATTTCATGACTCATCCTTGAAACGATACACGAAGGCCCTTGTAGGAGGCGCCTGCCTGGCGGCTCTTTATTTTGTGCTGCCCCCTTTGTTCGGGGAAGGATACGAGAGTATCAAACTGGTAGCGAACGGAACCTTCACCAGCTTTGCCGATAACACAAGATTCTTTACGTTGCTCGACGAAAACTGGGGCATGATCTTGTTTACAGCGGGGGTCATTTTGATAAAACCGGTAGCTGCGGCGATCACGCTTGGAAGTGGAGGCAACGGCGGGAATTTTGCACCTTCACTTTTTACCGGCGCTTACCTGGGTTTCTTTTTTTCGAAATTGGTGAACAGTCTGCCCTGGTTCAAAATACCTGAAGGCAACTTTAGCCTGGTAGGGATGGCGGGTGTTTTAAGCGGCGTGATGTATTGTCCGCTTACCGCTATATTTCTAATAGCAGAGATCACCAACGGGTACGAACTATTCATTCCGTTGATGATCGTTTCATCGATCTCGTTTTTTATTGTAAAAAGTTATGAGCCGTTTTCGATGGAAACCAAAAAGCTGGCGATGGAAGGCCAGATCTTCACGCACAAAAAAGAAAAAAATATCCTGACGAGCATTCAATTGGAAGACATCCTGCAATTCCAGTATGAAGCTATTAGGATAGATCAAACGTTGGAGGACCTGGTGGAGATCATTAAACGAAGTGAGAAGAATATTTTTGCCGTGGTAGACAAAAAAGAAAGGTTTATGGGGATCATCGAGTTGAACGACATAAAACAAAAGCTGTTCGATCCCGGGCAATACCCAAAGATCAGTATTCAATCGTTGATGAAACGTCCTCCCGCTGTACTTCGCTCAAACCAGGACATGCACAGTGTCATGAATAAATTTGACGTGACACAAAGCTGGTACCTACCCGTTCTGAATGCTGAGAACAAGTTTGAGGGCTTTATCTCAAAAACAAAACTGTTTAACAAGTACCGCGAAATACTGGCGTCACATGGTGACCTGTACGAAGAAAATTAATAAGGGAGTAAAAGCCGCCGGATCAATTCCAGGCGAGGTTGTACTTGATTTTTAACCCATAAGATTCCTCGATCTCATCTTTGATGAAAGTTTCAGCGGGCGCTACAACAAAAAGGTGACCGTCGCAAATAAAACTTGGAGGATTGGGTGTGTAATAATGAATATTTTCAGTGAGTTGCTCTTTGACCTGGCTGAGGCAAAGGCTCGTGAAGATTCCGAAAACTGACGTTGGCATTTTGGTGAATTTGAGCATAGGATATTTATTAGGAGGATTTTAATATTACATCTACAGCTTGTCTAATCACACAACAAATAGAACGATTAAAACGAAAAATAATTGTAGTAAACGCGGATTGGGGCTTGTAGTAATTTACCTACAAAATATGCCCAACCACTGACCCGGTTGCAGCTAAATACAGACATATCCTTTTCACAATCAACAGCAATGAAAATATTATGAAAGCAGTTTTCCTGGTAAAGAATGGGGCAGCCACCACAGCTTTTGAAATGAGGGAAACCCCCACCCCCGTGCCCACCAGTACCCAGGTATTGATAAAGGTCACGGCGTTCGGGCTGAATTTTGCTGATGTGATGGCCCGACATGGCATGTACAAGGAGGCGCCACCCAAACCCTGTGTACTTGGATACGATGTGGCGGGAGTAGTAATTTCTGTGGGAGCCAGCGTTCAAAACGTTAAGCCGGGTGATGAAGTAACGGCCATGACGCGGTTCGGTGGATATGCAGAATTTGCGGTAACTGAGTCTTCCGCAGTAGCCATCATACCACCAGGTATCAATCACGCAACAGCTACAACCCTCACCACGCAATACTGCACCGCTTATTATGCGGCGATCATGCAGGTAAATCTCCGCGAAGGCGATAAGGTGCTGGTTCACGCTGGCGCGGGAGGCGTTGGTATGGCCCTGGTGCAATTAGCGCTTCATAAAAAGTGCATCGTGTTCTCCACTGCTGGCAGTGAAAAGAAACTCGATTTTTTGAAAAACCTGGGAGTACAGTTTCCGATCAACTATGTCACGACTGATTTTTCCAAAAAAATTAAAAAGGTTATGGGTGATACCGGAGTCGATGTGATTTTTGATGCAGTAGGAGGAGCCTCCGTACGTAAAGGCTTTAACCTGTTGGGCCCAGGTGGAAGGCTTGTTTGTTACGGCGCCTCGCAAATGACTGGAAAAAATCTGCCGGGAAAACTTGCGGCTGCTATTGGTTTTGGTATTTACCACCCCGTAATGTTCATGATGGCCTCAAAATCTATCATTGGTATCAACATGTTGCATATTGCTGATCACAAACCTGGGATCATCCAGGAATGCTTGCAAGGTGTGGTAGACCTTACCACTAAAGGCATCCTGCAACCATATCCCGCAACTGAATTCCCGGTAACCGAAATAGCGGCTGCGCATGAGGCACTCGAAAAAAGAAAGTCTATGGGAAAGGTCGCAGTAACCTGGTAGGCTGACTGGAAAATGGCCATTTCGAAAAGGTACCAGTGAACCTAACTATTGTTTTGCTGGATTTTTTTGTTGATGAGATCACGGATCATGGCAGCAGTTTCGTAGTCTTCTGTTTCCGCTTTTTCAAGAAGGATATCTTCCAGTTCGTTTACCGTAAAGTTGTCCCATTCATCTCCCCCTTCCCTGTTATTCGTATAGTCAGCATTAATTCCTGCCTTTTGTATAACCTGGTCATAAGTCGTGATGGGACTATTGAAACGCACCGCCAGGGCAATAGCATCGGAAGTCCTGGCATCGATCCTGATCTCTTCGCCCGTACTTGTTTTTAAGATCAGCCAGGAAATGTATACCCCATCCACCAGGTCATGAATAATGACTTCCGAGACTTGCACGTCCAGGGCCAACAAGGTATTTTTAAATAATTCGTGGGTAAGCGGCCTGGGCATTTTCATTTTTTCAAGGTAGACCGCGATGGCTTGTGCCTCGAATGCTCCTATGATGATAGGAAGACGCACCTGCGTTTCGATGGATTCCAACATCAGGATAAAATTACCCGGTGAAGATTCACTGCTTGCAAATGCTATTACCTTCAATTCCTGTTTCTGCATATTCTAAACTTAAATCGCTGTTGCTAATTGCTGCTGATACCGAGGGAGCCTCGATTTATTATTTATGAAACTTACAAATATTGGGCCCCTGCAAACCAGCGCTGCGGTAAGGTGGAGAATATTGAATTTCAGGAATGCCGACATTTCGTCTAACAGAATTCTACCCAAATCGTTGAATTTAAAATCGGTGAAATTTATTGGCAATGCGGAATTAATTACCCTACAATTTCAAGGAGCTGGAAGTGCTGCTGCATGAAGTTCTTTAGTTTGCCAATCACGAAACCAGGAAAGCAATAATTGGCCACGTATTAAAAAAAATTTGGCACTTATCAAGAGTAGCGTATATTTGTTCCACTTCTGTAACACCTCTTTTCCTATATCCCTTCATTTACCACCTCTCGAAATTTTCCATTTTCCCCTGCAAAAAGCATAACCCTTATCTGTGAAATTCTGCATTTTTCACAAACCAAAAGCCACAAGAATGACTCGAAATTGGTATGCAGTTTACACAATGCCCCGGCAGGAAAAAAAAGTAGCATCATTGCTCACAAAAAAAGGTATCAGCAATTATTACCCGCTGAATAATACCACCAGCACGGCGCCTCACACAAAAAAGATCAAAAAAGATCCCCTTCTTCAATCCTTCGTATTTGTCTATTCGACAGAGACCGAATTGTATGCATTGAAAAAAATTCCTGGAGTAATTAATTTTATTTTCTGGAAAGCTAAGCCCGCTGTCATCAGCGAGGAAGAGATCAATGTTTTGCAACAATTCACCTCCTTGTACTCGAACATCCGATTGGAAAGATCCAACGTTAACATCGGGGCTTCTGTCCGCATCGTGGATGATCCGGTAATTTCCTTCAAGGAAAATTCAGCGACCATCCGGTTCCAGACTTTGAAGATCATTCTCCCAACACTTGGATACACCATGATCGCAGACCGCGAAAAAGTAAGTACCGAACCACTTCGCCTTGTCAGCCAGGAGAATATGTTCAACAAGCAGGTTGGATCATCTTCCTATCTTTCTAATTAACAAACCATCTTGATAGCGTGGCCATGCCTAAACAGGCATGGCCATCAACGCTTCGTGTATAAGGGTGTCAACGCGAAGGTTATGATGGCCACTAATAATTTTCCGCAAAAAAAAGGGGTAAAGAGGGTACGGATCAAATCGCAAACAAATTGCATGGTGCACCTAATGTTGAATTTCGGTGCAACCATTGTTACACAAATTTGCACTTCCCGGTGGTAGTTTTGTTATACTATTCGGACAACCTGTGGTAGTTATGGGAATACCCCTTGCATGATTACGCGGAAAGAGGTTGGAGTATAACCCGTTTTTTTATGAAATACCCGGGTGAAGTAGGACTTCTCGATGTATCCAAGGGAATAACCAATTTCCGCTACCGTCATATTGGTGTTGGTTAGCAGTTTCCTCGCCTCTACAAGCCGCCTTGTCTCTATAATTGAAGATATACTTTGCTGAAAAAACAGGTGGCTCAACCTGTTCAGATTTCGGACCGACATGTACATTTTGTTGGCATAAAACTCAACCGGGTTAATACCCTTATAATTCTCCTCTAACAATTGCAGGAAAAAATCCAGGATTACCAGGTCGGGATTTTTCGGCTGACTTAGACTTTGGTCCTGGCTGCGTCGTGCATACTGGGCAGTTGACAACAATGCTGTCAACAGGTGCTTGACCAGCGCCATATCCGGCGGCGACTGCCGAAGAACGGAGGAGATCATCTTGCAGAGAGACTCTATGTTCTCCAGGCTATTGCCAACCCCCAGGTCATAAAAACTAAGGTTTGCATAATTTTCATAAAAATGAAAACTGGTTTGCGGCAATAATTCGCTCTGGTATCTAATCGACCACCCCCTGGTTTCGACATCCGGCACAAATTGATGAATCCTTCCCGGTGATGCATACAACATTACCGGTACCGGAAATTTCAAAGGCTTGAAGTCGAGCACAAATTTTGGCGCACCTGCGCTGATAATAATTAGCTCTTCGTAGTTATTACGTTGGGGAGGCGCAGAATTGTTCGGTAAATTTTGAATGATATCCTCATTTATACAATAAATGTCGATGAGTTGGTTCATAAAATGAGTTAAATACAATGTCAGACGTGAATGCATCCCCTAACATTCCATCACATTTTACGTACCCAATCCAACAACAGGGAAACCTCATCCCTGACTTTTTGTGTATTTGATTGAATAGCAAGGAGCTTAGCCAAAACCGGCCAGATCAGTGAGGTTTGCTGTTGCAGCAAAAATGCACTAAGCAAATAGCAAATTGTGGTACAATTAGGACAAAGTGTAGCATATTATATCAACTGCCACACCCTCCAAAATTGTCCCACCCGATTAAAGATTAGATTGTAAGGAAACTTAAAAACATATTACATAGATATGGCGCCCGTAATTCACAAGTGTACGGATAAGTCTCAATCTTTGCAAGCTTATCGAAAAGGTAAAGTACTCACCCAAAATTGGGGACGCCTTGGTTTGTAAATAAGCGGTTTACTTTAAGGGTGAAAGTTGTTACTGGAGTTAGTTCAAAAAGACCTGGAGATCAGGATCAACAGCACCGTTACTCATGCTCGTTGATAGCACTGACAAGCTCGCTGGAAGCCGCAGTGATCCAGTCCGGAAGTTTTTCTCCATCAACCCGGTATTCGTTATCATCATCCTGGAACATCCGGAATTCCCACCGGGTACCTTCGTCGTCTTTTACGTCAACGTGATAGCCCGTTTGCTGACCAAACTCGATGGGTTGAAAATTAAACTGCTGACCGTTTATAACTTTATTGAATAAGGTGCTCATTATGGAAATTTAGGAGATAAAGAAGTTTGTCAAAGGGGAAAATTAGCTACAAGCAAGATGTTCACTGCGGGTCAGCTCATCGCTAAGTTAATCTTTCATTATCTTGAAAAAACAAATTATTTCGATACACTCTACATATGTAAGTGATGCCCGATCAATACATTTTGAGTGGCTCATTTTTCTCTTAGTTAATTTTTAAAGAATAAATATTTACCGTGGATGACCAAGCTTGACCCTCATTTTACGCTCGAAGTAACCCAGGGCGTGCAACTGGAATTATTATCTGAAAACCATGCCAGCGAGCTCTTCGCTCTAATCAATGAAAACAGGTCATACCTGAGAAACTGGCTTCCGTGGGTTGACGGAATGCGCTCTCTCGCTCAATTTCAAGCTTTTATTAAAGCCTCAAATACTCGTGTCGCAAGCGGACTGGAGATCAGTTGCGTCATCAACGACAATGGTCACTTAACCGGCCGGGCTGGCATCTATAACATTGACGAAGAGAAAGGCTATGCTACACTTGGCTATTGGATCGCAGGATCTCACCAGGGAAAGGGGGTTATCACGAGTTCTTGCAGGGCTTTGATCTATTATGCATTCGAGGTGTTGCAATTGGATGAAATAGAGATCAGGTGTGCCACAAATAATGAGCGAAGTAGCGCTATAGCAGAACGGCTAAATTTTTGCAGAACGGGAATTATTAAAAATGGGGAGTTTTTTAACCAGCGTTTTATTGACCTGTATGTTTATTCGCTTTCTAAAACATCCTGGCAAAAGCGCCCCTCAATTCCGAAATCAAAAATTTCTGCCTGATGATCGTAAAGCAGGCAAGATTACTTTTTACAATCTAACATATTGTAGCAAATGAGTACTACACGTGCAAAGAAAAAAATAGTTCAGCCAAGGAAAATTGAAAAATCACCAACTGGGATTAGTGGCCTGGATGAAATAACAGAGGGAGGGCTGCCCAAAGGACGACCGACCCTGATTTGTGGAGGAGCCGGCTGCGGAAAAACCCTGCTCTCCATCGAGTATATAGTAAGAGGCATCCTGCTTTACAATGAGCCCGGCGTAATAATGGTGTTTGAAGAAAAAGCTGAAGAACTTGCTGCAAATGTTGCCTCCCTCGGATTTGATCTTGCAACGTTACAGCAGGAAAAAAAGGTTAAGATAGATTATGTTCATATTGACAGAAGTGAGATCGAAGAAACAGGAGAGTATGATCTGGATGGGCTGTTTATTCGCCTCGGTTATGCCATCGACTCTATCGGCGCAAAGCGGGTAATGCTCGATACCATTGAAAATCTATTTGCGGGCTTGCAGAATGAAGCCATCATACGAGCAGAACTTCGCCGGCTTTTAACCTGGTTAAAGTCAAAAGGTGTAACCGCAGTTATCACAGCGGAAAAAGGTGATGGTGTATTAACCCGTCATGGCCTTGAGGAATATGTTTCTGATTGCGTCATTCTCCTCGACAACCGCGTATCAAACCAGATTGCTACCCGTTTACTTCGTATCGTTAAATATCGCGGTTCATTGCACGGAACAAACGAATATCCCTTCCTGATCGATGAGGATGGCATTTCAGTCTTGCCCGTGACTTCCCTGAAGCTTGAACGAAATGTATCGTCTGAGCGCATATCAACTGGTATTCCTTCACTGGATAAAATGCTCGGCGGTAAAGGTTTTTTCCGTGGAAGCAGCATCCTTATCTCAGGTACCGCAGGTACCGGTAAAACAAGCATCGCGGTTCATTTCGCAAACGAGGCGGCTAAAAGAAAAGAGCGTTGCCTCTATTTCGCATTCGAAGAATCTCCGCAGCAGATCATTCGAAACATGAGGTCCATCAACATCAATTTGAACACTCATGTAGAAAGCGGGCTTCTTCAATTTCATGCTTCACGACCTACCCTGAACGGACTTGAAATGCACCTGGTCGCTATCCATAAAAAAGTAAAGGAGTTTAAACCGAGGGTGGTGGTCATTGATCCCATCACAAACCTGGTGAGCATTGGTTCAGTGAGTGAGGTGAAGTCGATGTTGATTCGTTTGCTCGACTTTTTACAACAGGAACAGATCACCGTTATTCTCACTGCTCTTACAAATAGCGCCAGTTACACCGAACAAACCGACGAGGGCGTTTCATCACTTGTAGATGCCTGGATGATGGTTCGGGATATTGAAGATAATGGTGAGCGCAACAGGGGCATGTACATCATGAAGTCCCGCGGCATGAGCCATTCTAACCAGGTACGGGAATTTACAATAAGTGATGCGGGGCTTGATCTTGTAGACGTGTTTCTTGGCGAGAATGGTGTACTTATCGGCTCGGCCAGGGAGACCCAGCAATTGGAAGAACAAAAGTCGCTGGCAGTTCATTCAAACGCCATTTCCCGTAAGGATCGCGAAATAAAAAGAAAAGAGACCATACTCCATGCGAAGATTGCAAGCCTGAGGGAAGAATTCGAATCTCTGCAGGAAGAACTCAACAAAACATTTGTTGAAGACGAATTGCGAAAAGATATCATTGAGAAAAACCGGTTACAGATGACGGAGAAAAGGCATGGTATCGATAACCAAAAAAAGAAAAAACAGCCAACCAAATTATGAAACCAAAGGAGGAAATATGGGAGTTGCGTTTATACGTCGCTGGTAATACTGCTAAATCTAACGCAGCACTTACCAATTTAAAAAAGTACTGTGAAGAGCACCTTCAGGGAAAATATGTCATCGAGGTAATTGACCTGCTTAAGCAACCTCAGTTAGCTGAAGGCGACCAGATACTGGCTATTCCGACACTTGTTAAAAAAGTGCCGGAACCCATTCGCAAAATAATTGGAGACTTGTCCAACGAGGCGAAAGTTTTGGTCGGGCTTAATATCCGACCGGTTAAAAAATCGACATGAGCAAAACCAACGACAAACCCGAAAGGCCAGGTCATGAGGAACCCGATCACCTGAAACTGCGCCTATTCGTAACCGGTGCCTCGCCGAATTCTGTGCGTGCAATCAGTAATATTAAGAACATATGTGAGCGTCATGCCCAACATAAATACTCCCTGGAGATCATCGACATCTATCAAAATGCAGCTATCGCGGAAGAGGAACAGTTGGTAGCGCTCCCGCTGCTCATAAAAAAAAGTCCCTTACCTGAACGCCGCCTGATCGGCGACATGTCAGACAATGAAAAAGTTTTACGAGGCCTGGGCCTCATTTAAAATTCATGGAAACAACCCATAAATCTACGGACGAACTTCTTGCGGAAATCGAGAACCTAAAGATTCAACTGGAAGAAGCAAATGATACCATCGAAGCGATTCGGACCGGGCAGGTAGACGCGTTGATCGTAAAAAGCGACAATGGGCATGAGTTGTATACGCTGAAAAGTGCGGATCAAACCTATCGCGTATTCATTGAAAAGATGACTGAAGGTGCCGTTACCTTAAACAGGGATGGAATAATTGTTTATAGCAACTCGCAATTTGGAAAGATGGTGGGCTTACCGCTGTCGAAAATTACCGGCATATTCTTCAGCTCTTTTATTTCACCGGGGGATGAGAACACTTATGAAGATTTAATTTCAAGGGGTTGGACGGAAGACAGTAAAGGAGAGGTCTTGCTATCCAGTGCAACCAAAGTGATCCCGGTTCAATTATCCATCACAACGCTTGAGTTAGACGAAGGCACATCACTCAGTATAATCCTTACTGACCTCACCCCACAGAAACAGACGCAACTTTTGTTGAAAGCAAATAATGAAAAGCTGCAGCAAATGAATCACGAGCTGGAATTGAGCAACCATGATCTCCAGCAATTTGCCTCTGTAGCTTCGCACGATCTGCAGGAGCCGCTCCGGAAAATTCAAATCTTCAGTAACTTTTTAAAAGAACGTTTCGCCACAGATCTAACGCAAGAGGCGTCTGCTTACCTGGACAAGATCATTTCATCATCGCAACGGATGAAAGTGCTGATCATCGATATCCTTAGCTATTCCCAGCTATCGCAGGAGGACAATTCTTACGTATTTACTGACCTCAACGTGCTTATTAATGAGGTACTGGAAGACTACGAAATACTGTTGAAAGAAAAAAAGGCTTCGATCATTGTTGATCCGCTTCCTTCTATTGAAGTGAATCCCGGGCAAATGCGCCAGGTATTTCAAAACATTATCAGTAATGCTTTAAAATTTATCAGGAAAGACACGCCACCGTATATTCGCATTTCTGCTAATCCTGGTGTAGACGGCAACGAGCCGGCAACTAATAACGAAAGTTTTTGTTACTTGTCATTTAAGGATAATGGGATAGGCTTCGACGATAAGTTTGCAAGAACAATTTTCACGCTGTTTCGCCGGCTACATACAAAAGATAAATTTGAAGGGACAGGTATAGGATTGGCCATCTCAAAAAAGATCATCGAAAAGCACCGTGGCAATATCATTGCAAAAGGACAGGAAGGCGTTGGATCAGAATTTATTATTGTCTTACCAACAAGGCAAAACACCTTTTAGTTAATTACAATATGAACAAAAGAAGGTTACTGCTTGCCGAAGACGATGAAGATGACAGGATGTTATTTTCGGACTTTTTAGAAGAAAGGAATGACTTTGAGCTGGTCCATAGCTGTGAAAACGGGATGGAAGTAATTGAATACCTGGATGCGATCATCAATGTTGATGAACTACCAAACCTGGTGGTGCTTGATCAGAACATGCCGAAGATGACCGGGAGCCAAACATTGCAGTCGCTAAAAAGCACACCACGGTATGCCCAGATTCCGGTTGCGGTGTATACCACTTACACGGATAGACGCTTAATCGATGAATGCTATAAATCAGGCGCTATCACCGTGGTTGCGAAGCCTATTTCTCCTAGTGGATACCACCAGATGATGGATGAACTGATCGATCTCATTCCAAATTAAGCGCCCGGATCGGGGCCAATTATCCCGATCATCACATCTTAATACTTAAGTAGCCTCTGATCCGGGTACAGTTTTTTTATCCAGCTACTTTGCAGTCACGAATCCGAACTTTAATATGATAACTTCACCCCTTACTAAATCTCACCCCCTGATGGCATTGTTGGAAAAGCACCTGGAAGTCAAGAAGTCGACCATCCCCGGAGCGGGAAAAGGCCTGTTCACAAAAAAGCCAATTGCGAAAGGCACGTACATTATCGAGTACACCGGCACTATCACTACGTGGAAGGATGTTGATCATGATGAAGGCGCCAATGTTTACATCTACTACGTCAACCGGAAACATGTAATTGATGCGAGCAAAAACACCAAGTCCCTGGCGCGTTATGCGAACGATGCCCGTGGACTTCAACGGCCCAAAGGTTTCCGCAATAATTCACAGTATGTAAACGATGAAGACCACATCTACATCCAGGCCCTGCGGGATATCCCGGCAGGAGATGAGATCCTGGTGAGTTATGGAAAAGAATACTGGGATGTGATCCGGAAGAACCACCAGATAGAAGCCAACAAATTAAAGCGGCAGTTGACCCAACAGGAAAATTCACGGAAGAAGCAACTGGGTTGATGGGTGGCATAAAAAATCAACACCAGCTCATTTTGAAAGTTAACATTGCTAGTTAATTGATATAATTAATTTTATATTACTAAAAAACTCAGATCATGGCCCTCAATAAAACGACTCCCGTCAAAAGCAATTCGCTCAAAAAGAAGATGATGACAGAAGTAAGTATTCAACTGTCAACTTCACTCACCAGCCTCAAGGAGGCACTGGGTTCAAAAAAATTCGACAAAAGGATTAAGAAAGCTGCAAAGCTATTGACTTCAGGCATCAAGGATCCGAAACCTACCAAGGCGCCGGTAAAAAAAGCGCCGCTGAAAAAGGCTTCCCTGAAAAAAGCACCATTAAAAAAAGCCGCGGCAAAAAAACAGGCGAAACCCGCAACCAAAAGTTCCAAACCAAAGTCAACGAAAAAAAGTTAGGTCTGATCAAAGTCCTTATTCTTGAGCCGGGGTTGTTAGTTTGAATTGAAAAATTGTTATGACCCGGGACTTGACGACGAGATAGCATTTAATTTCACAAAAAAGCCCGCAAAAATGCGGGCTTTTTTTATCTCTTTTGGTTATATGACCTGGTTACGGAGCAAGTCTTCAAACACATCCCGCTTGCGGATCAACTGGGCTTTACCATTAATTACCAACACTTCAGCCGGCTTCAAACGCGAGTTGAAATTAGAAGACATTTCAAATCCATAGGCGCCGGCGTTGTTAAAAACAAGGTAGTCGCCTTCTCTTACCTCATGCAGTTTGCGATCCCACGCAAAGGTGTCTGTTTCACAAATGTTTCCAACTACGTTATAAATTCTTTCCGGCCCTTTTGGATTACTCAGGTTCTCAATATGATGGTAGGCATCATACATCATCGGGCGGATCAAATGATTAAAACCGCTGTTTACCCCAGCAAAAACCGCGGCAGGGGTTTGTTTGATCACGTTTGTTTTCACAACAAAATAACCCGACTGGCTTACGAGATATTTTCCGGGTTCAAACCACACTTCTAATTTCTTGCTTGTCTCTTTTTCAAAATCAACAAAGGCCTGCGAAACTTTTTTACCCAGGTCAACAATATCTGTTTCGGCGTCCCCCGGTTGATAAGGCACTTTGAAACCACTTCCCAGGTCAATGAATTCCAGGTTTGGAAAATGAGTGGCGGTGTTAAACATTACCTCAAGTCCTTCTAAAAAAACACGAACATCTTTGATCTCGCTGCCTGTGTGCATGTGAATGCCGGTGACGTTAAGGTTGGTGCTTTTTACGATGCGTTCAATGTGGCGCATCTGGTGAATCGATATCCCAAATTTGCTATCGATATGCCCTGTAGAAATTTTATAGTTTCCGCCAGCCATGATGTGCGGATTCAACCGGATACAAACAGGGTAACTATTGCCGAACTTATGACCAAATTGTTCCAGGATGGAGATGTTATCAATGTTGATGTTAACACCAAGTTCCTTTACTTCAACGATCTCCTGGAAATCGACGCAGTTAGGGGTATATAAAATATCTTTCGCTGCGAACCCGGCCATCAGCCCGAGCTTCACCTCGTTCACACTAACACAATCAAGTGAAGCACCAATTGACTGAACATACTTCAACACATTTACATTGGTAAGAGATTTACAGGCGTAGAAGAATTTGGCATTGCATCCGGAAAAAGCTTTCTGCAGCTTTTTATATTGTTCGCCGATCCGTTCTGCATGGTATACATACACGGGTGTTCCAAATTCGTCTGCAATTTCAATAAGCTGTTGGTGTGTTAAAGTCTTTGACATTGTTTTTAATTTCTAGTATTGGTGATGGGTGGTTAAGAATGGGCAATAAAAAAAGGTATGAGAAACATTCTTCGTCATACCTTAATTAAATAGTTCATTAATAGTTTATGATTCTGAATGATCGTCTTCATCCTGTACCTGTTTATCTTCCTGTTTCTTGTCTGCGTCCGCAGCATCTGAATCTACTTTACCTTCTTCATCGATTGCATTCTCTTCTCCCACTGATTCATCCCCTGGCTCATTTTCCAATGTCAATTCCACTTGCTCTTCAGCAGGCACTATCTCTTCGATGATTTCCCCGGTTTCGGTCACGGCAAGTGTTCCTGGTGTCGCGTCATTGATTTCAGCTGCCTCATTGTTGAGCAAATCTGCTGCTCCATTCATCACGGTAGCCTGTACCATTTCTTCCATCAACACTTCACTGATCTTAGGAAGATCATCTGTGCTGTTGATGCCAAAATAATCCATGAAAGATTTTGATGTGGCGTAGATGAGCGGCTTCCCTACAGCATCTTCATTTCTACCGGCGATGATCACCAGGTCTTTCTCCAATAATTTTTGCACCGCGTAATCGCAGTTTACGCCGCGGATAGACTCGATCTCACTTTTAGTGATGGGCTGCTTGTAGGCAATGATCGCTAAGGTTTCCAGCGCTGCTGTTGACAAACGCTTTAAAAATTTATCACCGTTCAGTTGCGCTACGGTTTTATGAAATTCTTTTTTTGTCAGGAACTGCCAACCTCCACCACTCTGCTTCAATTCGAACGCGTAGAATTCCGCACTGTATTTTTCACTTATCCCCTCCACAGCCGACTCTACCTGGTCAAGTGTAGCCCGATCTTCGATAAACCCGATGGCATTGTTTAGCAACTCAACCAGGTCCATGTTGGTCAAGGGCTTCTCACTTGCAAAGATTAAAGCTTCGATGTGCGGTATAATTTGTGAAAGTTCCATGCCTCAAACCCGGGTGGGTCTGACTACTATTTTATGTGTTGAAAACTGTTGCTGAAATGGACGGAATTTCTCCGGACCTGAAAACCAAGTGAACCTTTTTAAAGCCTACCCATTTAAAGCTGCGGCGCCACTTACGATCTCTGTAAGTTCGGTAGTGATCGCGGCCTGGCGGGCCCTGTTGTAACTTATCTTCAACGATTTTAGCAACTCATTGGCGTTGTCGCTCGCCTTATCCATCGCGGTCATGCGGGCACCATGCTCACTGGCATTGGCGTCAAGCACAGCTTTGAATAATTGGGTGTTTAATATTTTCGGCATCAGTTCACTGATGAGGATTTCTTTACTTGGCTCGAATATGAAGTCGGCTTTTTTTGTTCCCTGCTGAGGTGCGATCTTGTGCACCGGCAGAAACTGCTCAGCTACAAATCGCTGGGTAGCGGCATTCTTGAATTCACTATATACAAGTTCTACTGCATCAATTTCCTTGTTTGAAAAGGCATCCATTGCATATTTTGAAGCTGCCTGGACACGGTCGAAACTTAATCCTGTGAAAATGTCCCAGTATTGATCAACAACAGAGAAACCGCTTTTCAAAAAGTGCTCATATCCTTTTTTTCCAATCGGAAGCACTTGCACATTTCCTTTTGCTTGCTGACTGCTATATTTTTCCAGGATCACCTGGCGGGTTAATTTGATCAGATTACTGTTATAACCTCCGCAAAGTCCACGATCACTTGTAACGATCATCACCAATACTTTCTCAATCGGGCGCTCTGCGGCCAGGGCAAGGTTAACATCACCGTCATTGCTGCTGACGATGTTGCTTAATACTTCCTGGAGTTTCTGGGCATAAGGACGCATTTGAGTAATGGCATCCTGCGCTCTTCTCAGTTTCGCTGCACTTACCATTTTCATAGCCTTGGTAATCTGTTGAGTACTTTGTACACTTTTGATCCGGTTACGAACTTCTTTTAATGCTCCAGACATATCAGAATAAATTATTAATTGAAAACTTGCTTTTCGGGGGGCAAAGGTAGGGCAAAATTGGATACAAGGAAACGGCTATTGAACAAATTCCCGCCGACAAAATCAACGGGCATTTGACAACAAATAAGGGTTGTTATTGGGATGAAAGTACTTCGGAGGCTAACCGACAGCCAATTCACTAGGCAAACACTGGAATTCTTTACGAAAAGCCGCTGAAAAATTGCTAAGGTTTTGATAGCCCAGTTTGGAGCCGACCTCAGATATCGAGTATTTCCCAGATAATATATACTCCTTCGCCCGGTGCATGCGGTTCTTTTGAAAATACTCATACAACCCCATTCCGAAAGCCTGTTTAAACAACTTCTTGAGTTTGCTTTCGCTCATGAGTGAAATACGGGACAACTTTTCGATGCCTGGAAAGGCCTCTTCATAACTACGGGTAAGAATTGATTCAATTTGTTGGAGCATTTTAAAGTCCTCCTCGCTGATCCGTTCCGGTTGTTCAGAAATTTCACGCTGGATAAAAGTTTCGAGGATCTTATCCATGATGCGATAGATCCGACTTTTTACAAAGACGGCGGGATAAGGATGATCTGCCGGAAGTTCGAGTATCTCTGCAAGCAGTTTTTTCTGCTTGGCGTTCAAAAACTGTTCGAAATAATTTACCTTCTGTAAATACTTGAACACATCCATCACGCGTAGGTGCGCATTCTTTTCTATCCATTCATGCTCCAGGTAGATACTTAGCCCTTTGACGTAGATCCCTTTTTCCACCTTGACGTGGTGGCGTGTTTGCGAACTTGCTATCCTCAAAGCATAGTCACTGCCAAGTTGAAATTCCACCGGCACATGATCGAACGTGTACTCCAACAGATTTTTATTGTCCATGTAATACAAGTAGATAATGACTCCAAATTTCTCCGTAGGTATGCGGCTAAAATGGTGTTCATTGTTCAACTTATAATTGTTCACGCAGGCAGTGAACCCGTTTTCTAGAAAAAAACTTTTAGAAAAACCCTCACCTTGCGCGGGACTAAATGTAAGTGTGTTGTCTTTGGCGCTGCAGCCCAATACGCCGGCAAAGTCCTTCAGCCACTTTATGTAGTTGACCTGGCTGTAAGAAAATATCGGTATCGATGGCAAGTTTGTCATGCTGAAAGAGGTGCAAAGTATACAATTACACCGATAAGTTACAGGCGGAGAGTTTCACGATTTTGAGAATGCATTTATGCCGAAAGATAGCTTTGAATTTGTGCTTCATTGATTATTGCGAATGTTTCAACCAAACAATTAACTCAATTGTAGTTATACTTGCAAATTGTTCATTTCCTGGCTCCCTGGTGAAAAATCGCTCTAAACCGCAGTGAACAAGTGTTTTAACCAATAAATGATGAAGTTAGCCTTTGATTTTTTGCTCCTTATCCTGATCGAGCTACCCATATTGGTACTCTTTTTCAAACGAAAGAAACGACAAAATGCAATCTATATGGGCTTGCTGATCAACATCATTTCCTGGGCTGTTGCACATGTGATCTTCTTTTCGACTGACGTAAATATTTACTACATCCAGGCACTGGTAATCGTTGGCGAGGCCATTGCATTTAACAAAGTGTTGGAAGTTCCCTGGAAAAAGGCCATTGTGATGTCGCTGGTATTGAATATTCTTAGCTTCCTCGTTAATCAAATAGTTCCGCTTGACGATCTTTTTTACTCCCGGCCTGAGCAAGTCGCGGGAGTCGCAGCGGGACTGCGTCACAGCCTGTAAACCAGTGCCATCCCTGCAGGGGTTCCACTCAAGCTGACTTTGTCGGTAAATCCCCGGAGTTGTTTTCCATGTGTGTGATGAACCGAGTACATAACTGCATCGAATAATAAGAGAAACCCGCCCTGTAAGATCACCGAATTGCCATATCCTTTCAGTTTAGCAGGGTCAACGTTTCGCCTGCTTCGCTCCCGCAAATACAGGCCTCCTGTGATATAGGCCACGTCAAGACCAGCGTTCAACAGGAATATTTTTTCTTTCTTATTTTGATGGAGGAGGACATCACTCAGGTTGACCCCCACCACTATTTCCTTGGATCCATGAAACCCTAACCCAGCGACCAGCAGGTTGACTGCTCCCCAGGTTAAATTCATTTGATGAAAATATTTGTGTTCACGGTTGCTCGAATTAGTACCGATCGCCCCGATCGCTAAGTTCGCCGCGGACCATCCGGCCAGCGTAAGCATACCGGTTTTATCGATCCTGATGCGCTTTTTCTCGAAATCGTCGAGGGTGGAAACCTGTGCTCCCACACAAGAAGCGGTCATCAAAAACACGCCGAGATTGAAAAGCTTTTTCATCCCATCAACAACAGCGCGGTTCGGTAAAAGTTTACATATCCTGATATCGATTAACAAAAACTGCTGGCTTACTTATTCCCTGGTGGGTACTTTGATCATTTGATTTTCCCTGGTCCCCGAAGTGAAGCCGGAATCTTTTGACGGAAGTAAACACTCCTAACTAATTGTTACCTTTGCCACCCTGTCATTTTGGCTATTTACATTTTAAGCACCAAATTTGACAAGCAACACTACCCGGTTTTAAAATTCTATAAATTATCAATAACAAGAATATATGATAGGCTTTTTATCAAAAATTTTCGGCGGCAATAAAAGTGAGAAGGACGTAAGAAAGATTACTCCACAGGTTGAAAAGATCAACGGTTTCTTTACTCAATACCAATCATTAGGGAATGATGACCTAAGGGGCAAAACACAAGACTTCAAAAGCCGCATTAAAGCACACCTGGCGGAAGTTGATGCAGAAATAACTTCAAAAAAAGAGCAGGCCGAAAATCTTCCGGTTACAGAGATCAACGAAAAAGATGTCATTTACCAGGAAGTTGATCGCCTGAAAAAAGACCGCGATAAAAAGATCGAAGAAATTTTACAGGAAATTTTACCCGAGGCCTTTGCCCTTGTAAAAGAAACTGCCCGTCGTTTTAAAGAAAATGCAGTCCTCGAAAGCACTGCGACAGAATTAGATAAAACCTTAGCCGTAAAAAAAGATCATATCCGCATCGAAGGTGATCGGTCAATATTTTCCAATACCTGGAAGGCAGCTGGTGGCGAAGTGATGTGGAACATGGTACATTACGATGTTCAGTTGATCGGTGGTGCCGTGCTTCACTCCGGTAAAATTGCAGAGATGGCTACCGGTGAAGGTAAAACGCTGGTGAGTACGTTACCTGCCTATTTAAATGCCCTTGCGGGAGAAGGCGTGCACATTGTAACGGTGAATGATTACCTGGCCCGCCGCGATAGTGAATGGAACGGTCCTATTTTCGAATGGCTCGGCCTTACCGTAGATTGTATCGATAAGCATGAGCCAAACAGCGACGCTAGAAGAGCCGCCTACAATTCCGACATTACTTACGGTACCAACAACGAATTCGGTTTCGATTACCTCCGCGATAACATGGTGCATAGCCCAGACGAGATGGTTCAGCGCAAGCATCATTTCGCCATGGTGGATGAGGTAGATAGTGTTTTGATTGATGATGCAAGAACGCCGTTGATCATAAGCGGACCTGTTGGTCATAGCGACAACACCCAACAATTTTTCGACCTTAAACCACGCATTGAAAAACTGGTCGATGCGCAAAAGCGTGCTGTAAGCCAGTACCTCATTGACGCAAAGAAAAAAATTGCCGAAGGCAATGATGATCCAAAAGATGGCGGCTTATCGCTAATGCGGGCCCATCGTGGTTTACCTAAAAATGGTGCATTGATCAAGTTCTTAAGTGAACCTGGTATCCGGGTGAAATTACAGAAGTCAGAAAATTATTATCTCGCCGATCAGCAGAAAGAAATGCCGAAGGTTGATGAAGAATTGTTTTTTCACATCGACGAAAAAAATAACCAGGTTGATCTTACGGATAGGGGTATTAACCTGATCACCCGTTCGGGTGAAGATCCTGAATTTTTCATTCTGCCCGACATTGCAACCAAGCTTGCAGACATCGACAAAGGAGAAACAACCGCGGAAGAAAAATTGCATGCAAAGGAATTGTTACTGAACGAATATTCTTCTAAAGCAGATCGTATCCATACAGTTCAACAATTATTAAAAGCCTACACGCTTTTTGATAAGGACACAGAATACGTGGTAATGGAAGACGCGGTTAAGATCGTAGATGAGCAAACAGGTCGTATCCTGGATGGCAGGAGATATTCGGATGGGTTACACCAGGCGATTGAGGCAAAGGAGAATGTTAAGATAGAAGCGAGTACGCAAACTTATGCGACGGTTACGCTGCAAAACTATTTCCGTATGTACCACAAATTGTGCGGTATGACGGGAACTGCGGAAACTGAAGCTGCTGAGTTGTGGGACATTTACAAACTAGATGTAGTGACCATCCCGACAAACCTGAAAGCAATCAGGAAGGATGAACAGGATCTTGTGTACAAAACCAAGAGGGAGAAATATAAAGCGGTTATAGATGACATTGAGCGCTTACGCCTTGCCGGTAGACCAACTCTTGTTGGTACTACTTCGGTAGAGATCAGTGAATTGCTCAGCCGCATGTTGAAACAAAAAAATATTCCGCATAATGTACTGAATGCGAAACAGCATGCGAAAGAAGCGCAGGTTGTTGCTGAGGCGGGTCTTGCCGGCGCTGTAACCATTGCCACGAACATGGCTGGTCGCGGTACGGATATCAAACTCGGACCCGGTGTGAAAGATGCAGGCGGACTCGCGATCGTTGGTACAGAACGACACGAAAGTCGTCGCGTTGATCGGCAGTTAAGGGGCCGTTCCGGACGCCAGGGAGATCCAGGTACTACCCAGTTTTTTGTGAGCCTTGAAGATGACCTGATGCGCATGTTCGGTAGTGAACGTATAGCGTCATTGATGGACAGAATGGGTTATAAAGAAGGCGAAGTTATCCAGCATAGCATGATCTCGAAATCCATAGAGCGGGCGCAGAAAAAAGTAGAGGAAAATAACTTTGGGATCCGGAAACGGTTGTTGGAATATGATGATGTGATGAATAAGCAGCGGAATGTTGTTTATAGCAAACGTAACCACGCGTTGTTCGGTGAAAGACTTGCACTTGACCTGGACAATGCTTTTTATTCTGTAGCTGAAGGCTTAATAAATTCTTTCCGCGAAAGCAACGATTACGAAGGTTTTAAACTGGCCGTTATCATGAATTTCGGTATTGATACCATGATCGAGGCGACGGAGTTAGAAAAAGGTTCTGTGAATTCCGTAGCAGAAAAATTATACGAGGAAGCCAAAACAAATTACAACCGCAAGGTTAAAGCAATCGCCGAACAAACCTTCCCGATCATCAAAAATATTCGGAAAGAACAAGGTAACCACATTGAAAATGTTGCAGTACCGTTTACGGATGGACGTAAAGCGATACAGGCCTTGGCCAATCTTGATAAGACGATTTCGTCTGAGGGAGCTGAGCTACCAAATGCATTAGAAAGAAGTATTACGTTGGCCTTGATCGATGATGCCTGGAAAGAACATTTGCGGGCGATGGATGACCTGAGACACAGTGTACAAACTGCAGGTTACGAGCAAAAAGATCCGTTGGTGATTTATAAGATCGAAGCCTTCGGCGCCTTTAAACAAATGGACGACCAGGTAAATAAAGACATTGTCAGCTTCCTGTGTCACTGTGCGATCCCGATGGAAGAAACAAACGAGGCGAAAATAAAAGAAGGGCGGGAACAAAAAACAGACATGAGCAAAATGCGCCAACGCAAAGAAGAATTTGCAGGTGCAGGAGCAACATCATCAACAGAAGGCCCGGAATACATGAGCCAGGAAACCGAGTACCACGACCCCTCTCCTGCTGTTAAGCAAGAACCGGTGCGGGTTGATCCGAAGATCGGCCGGAATGATCCTTGTCCTTGTGGAAGCGGAAAGAAGTTTAAGAATTGTCATGGAAAAGATGCTTAGTAGCACTAACTAATAAAGAAAATGCCGGAACTAAATTCCGGCATTATTGTGGGTATCATTTTATGAGTACGATCATTTTATGTCGTACTTGTATTTGTATTTTTCATACAACTGAGTTTGCTTATTGTCGAGGTTCAACATCCTTCCCTGTATAAATGCCCGGCTGACTTTGCTGCTTTTCATATCGAGCAGATCGCCTTCGCTGATAACAATATTGGCATCTTTCCCAACCTCAAGTGAACCGGCTTTTTCTTCAATGCCAAGGATCTTTGCAGCACTCAGCGTAACTGCGGTTAAGGCCTCTTCTTTAGTTAAACCATAGGCGGCCATAGTGCCCGCCTGGAATGGCAGATTCCGTTGCTGCCAGTAGCCGGAGCCGTTATCCTGGCAGATGGTAAATAACACGCCGGCTTTCTGCAGTGCTGCTCCTGTTTTGTAAGGTTGATCTACATCATCATCATCTGTAGCGGGTAAGCTATGCGGTTCCGAAAGGATGACGGCCACATTGTTTTTCTTTAAAATGTCCGGGATTAACCAACTATCGCTACCGCCGACGATCACCAGCTTAAATCCAAATTCATTGGCGAGGTCGATGGCGACCATCATTTCGCGGACAAGGTCACAATGCACAAAGAAGGTCTGCGATTGATCGAACAATCCTTGCACACCTGCATATTTTAAATTGACTGCCGTATGCGTTTTCTCTTTGTTGTACGCGCTGGCTTCGCGAAAGAACTTGCGTGCTTCTTCTAATTTATCCAATCCCAGTTTCACCAGGTCCACTGATTCGCTTCCGCGACGGCGAAATTGATTTGGCCTGTTCAACAATACGGGCATATTGAAATGTACACCGTTATCGATCTTGTAAGCTGCATCTTCCCAGTTCCACGCATCAAGTTGCACCACCGAAGAAGACCCCCTGATGGCCCCACCTGCAGGAACAATGTGGGCCAGCAATACACCATTGCTTCTTAAGGTATTGATCACTTTGCTGTCGGTATTGTATGCTACAATAGAATGTATGTTGGGATTGAGATCACCTAACTCCTGGTAATCCGCACCGGCCCTCACCGTACTTACTTCTACCAACCCCAGGTTTGTGCTGGCGGCAATGATGCCAGGGTACACATGTTTACCCGATGCATCGATGATCTCGGCACCGGGAATGGAAGTAACGGTCCCGGTTCCAAGCGCTTTAATCTTTCCGTTCTCGATAACCAGGTAGGCCCCTTCGAGCACTTTACCGTTGCCGTTATGAATGGTCGCGTTTTGAATAACAATGGGCTTTGCCTGCTTTGGCGCCGGGTGCATATTTTCCTGCGTATAGCCAACACAGGTAGTTGACATTAACAAGATCGAAAAGAATATTTTATACATAATTTTTTGCATTGACTGATTAAAAAAATAGTGCGGTGATTCACAACGCTTACTCCGTTTCTGTTGAACCAAATCTCTCTACGATACGGTCCCAAAGGCTATTGCCTTCATGATGATCATCTTCGCAGGAATTGCGATCCCGGAAGGAAGGAACGGCTGGCCCTGTACGGTCGCCAGATTTTTTGGAAGCAATCATTTTTTGAATGATGCGGGTACGTTCTTTCGCGATATTATCGCGAAGTGCCTGGTCTTGCTGGCGATCAAAATAAATAGTACCATCCACAATCGTTTTTTCCGCTTTTGCATAAATGCTTAAAGGATGATCACTCCATAAAACGAGGTCTGCATCCTTACCTGCTTTGATACTCCCGGTGCGATCAGCAACGTGCAGCATGGTTGCTGGATTGATGGTGACCATCATCAGGGCATCCTCTTCTCCCATACCAGCATACTTTACACTCTTTGCTGCTTCCTGGTTTAATCTCCTCGCCATCTCCGCGTCATCGGAATTGATCGCGACATTTAACCCTACTTTCTGCATCAGCGAAGCATTCTGCGGAATAGCGTCAATCACTTCCACTTTGTATCCCCACCAGTCACTAAATGTCGATGCTGCAGATCCATGTGCTTTCATCTTATCAGCAACTTTATAACCTTCAAGAATATGCGTAAAAGTGTTCACCGTAAACCCAAATTTGTCTGCCACCTTTATCAACGCATTGATCTCGCTTTGAACATAAGAGTGGCAGGTAATAAATCTTTTCTTATTTAGGATCTCACTCAGTGCTTCCAGCTTAAGATCCTTCCGTTTGCCGGCTCCCATTTTTTGATATTCCACGGCGCGGGTGAATGCATCAGTTAATACTTCTTCCACACCCATGCGGGTATCAGGGAAACGCGGGTTATTTTGCGTAGAGGACCGTTTTACATTCTCGCCCAAAGCAAACTTGATAAAGGGATCCCAGTTTGTAAACTTCATTTGTTCTGCGTTTACGCCCCACCGTAATTTTATCAATTGAGTTTGTCCTCCGATCGTATTACAACTGCCATGCAGGATATGACTACTGGTTACACCACCACTCAGCTGCCGGTAAATATCAACATCTTCCGGATCAATGATGTCAGCGATCCTGGATTCTGAAGTAACGCTTTGCGAGCATTCATTAATGCCACCTGTGCCCGCAATGTGCGAATGCTCATCGATGATCCCGGCAGTTAGATGTTTACCCGCGCCATCTATTACAAGCGCGGAAGGGTCCTTCAGCCCTTTACCAACTGCAACAATTTTCCCATTTTTCACAAGCACATCTGTGCTGGCTAATTTCCCTTCCTTTTCACTTGTCCATACCGTCGCGTTGGTGATCAAAATATTTTGTTGTTTTGGTATCTGCACTGTTCCATATCCATTGAACGGGTAGGTTATCTCGCCCAATTTTTCAATAGCAGTTCTTTTTTTGCGAGCGCTATCCGTACCAGGTTTCAACTCACTCGTTTTCCTGGCAGTCCAACTCACCCACTGTCCATTGGCTAATTGACCAGTACCGCTCCAGCTACTGTCGCTCATTACTCCACTCAACCGGATCATCGCAGCGCTGTCCTTTTTCAAGGTGTAGTTCATTTTGACTAACCGATCATTTAACAGCAGGTCGATCTTCGTCGAGTCTCCGCTGATCAGGTTGGCAACTGGCTTTCCAGGTTCTCCTTTTACCTGCAGGTTATAGGTTTGTCCATTTACATCTAACGTATAATTGCCACGCACATCTTTCCAACCTTCCTCCTTTAAACTGTATTTAATTCCCTGAACCCAGTTTTGATAAAAAACTGTTTTGTCAGAAAAAACAGGTCCGGACGTAATAAGGAAATTGGCCTGCTTACCCGCCTCCAGGCTACCAACCTGGTCGTAGACCCCAACAAGTGTCGCCGGATTTTTTGTGAGTGCAGCCAGGGCCATCTCTTCACTGAGCCCCATTTGAATGGCTTTCCGAAGATTGGGCATGAAGGAAGAAGTCTCTTTCAAACCATACGCGGTTAGCGAAAAACTGATGTTCGCTTTTTCAAAAGCCGCAGGGTTTGCCGCCGCGAGTTCCCAATGCTTTAGATCTGCCAGGGAAATAAAACGTGCATCTGTCGGGTCTTCCACATCCATTGCCTGGGGAAAGTTGAGCGGCAGAATATAGGAGGCATTTGTTGCTTTGATCTCGTTGATGCGCTGGTACTCGTTACCCCCTGCTTTTAAAATGTACTGCACGCCGAATTCGTCTCCAACTTTGTCGGCGCGTAAGTCGCTCCATTTATCAGCGCTTTCAAAAAACTGGGGAAGGGCCTGGTTATCCAGGAATGCTTGCAGGGAAAGGTTTACTCCTTCTTCGGTGGGGCGTGATTTATACCATTGAGCATCCAGGAAATTTTGCCGCAGTAAAGCGATCGACCCCATCAGCGAAGTTGGATAATCCTGGGTACTGCTGCCTTTATTGAAAGAATAAAATGCGGCAGCTTTAGCCTTGAGTACAACTTTGTTTTCTTTTTCCGCACCCAGGGTGACTACAGCTCCCGAACCACGGGAAATGCCATCCATCTGGTGGGTAAGTACCGTCCCAAATCCAAGGCCTCTCAACTCTTTGGCTTTCATTTCATTCGTTTCGAAAATTGCTGACATATCGGTTTCAGATCGAATGGCCTGGTTCCAGCCGTAGGCGCCTTTTGTGTTTGAAACCATTTGTGTTGTCCTTCCAAACCCACCGCCTGTAGTAGTGGCAATCCTTGTAGTCGGCGTTCCATAATCCGACCATGGGTCGATGAAAGAAGGATAAATATATTTCCCTTTACAATCCACAATGATTGCCCCGGCTGGAACCGTAGCCTTGTTGCCAATGCTTTCCACTTTACCTTTTCTAATGATCAGGGTTGCATTTTCGAGTTTGATATTTGCATCTTTATAAATGGTCGCATTGATGAAGGCATAAAAACCTTCACGCGGGGTGGCGACATCATTTACAGGAAAAGTAGTCTGGCTTTTTACATGAGAAGTAAATACAAGTAATGCAAAGAAGAGCCACGCTAATTTGGTGTTTCTCATTAATATTTGATTTTAGTTGAAAAAATTAACAGCCTTAAATATAGGGCAGGTTTCGTTTGGTCCATTCATAACATAAAAAATTTGGATGTTCCCCGTACTTTGCAAGACAAACAATTGAATATGAATCTTGCACCTTTTATAGACCATACTATATTGAAACCAGTGACAACCATTACCGAGGTTGAGAAACTGTGTAGTGAAGCACTGCATTACAAGTTTGCCGCTGTTTGCGTTCCGCCGCTTTTTGTAAAAAAGGCGAAGAGTCTCGTGCAACACAGCCAGGTAAAAGTTGCGACCGTAATCGGCTTTCCATTTGGATACTCTGCTATTGAGGCAAAGGTGGCCGAAATAGTGCTTGCAATCATTGACGGAGTTGATGAGTTGGACGTAGTGATCAATATCAGTGCTATAAAAAATAATGACTGGCAGTTTCTTGCGAACGAGCTTAATACAATTTTACCCATCATCAAAAAGCAACAAAAAGTAATCAAGGTGATCATTGAATCCGGCATTCTTACGAACGAGGAGATCATCAAATGTTGCGATCTCTATGGCATTGCTGGAGTCGACTTTATGAAAACCTCAACCGGGTATGCGGAAAAAGGCGCCACGGTGGAAGCTGTGGCACTGATGCGCCAGCACCTGGCAGATGGAGTACGTATCAAGGCAAGTGGTGGGATCAAAACCTTTATTTTTGCCAAACAGTTAATTGAGGCAGGCGCAAGCAGGTTGGGCTGCAGTAGCAGTGTCCAGATTCTGCAGGAAGCGGACCAACTTAATTAAGTGGAACAATTTTTGACTATCATCGCTTATGAAAACAACGCTCATTGCCCTTCTATTTTTCCTTTGCCAATCGCAATTGAGTGCCCAGTCCCCCTTAACAATAGACAGTTTGCCAATGCATGGCAAAGTACTTGTTCACAAAGATTTTCGCTTGGATCTTCTTGCAAAAAAAGAAGCTGAATTCAATGAGGCTTTGGCAAATGGTCCCCGGATGGCCCGCGGATACCGGTTAATGTTATTGAGCACCAATGATCGTTCCCTGGCAATGAACCTGCGGGCGAAATTGCTCCAGCGGTTTCCGGAGCAAAAAGTATACATGAGCTTCCAGCCGCCGTATATCAAGATCAAGTTTGGCAACTTCCTGGAAAGATCAGAAGCTGATAGCTATCGCGATGAGATTTCCAGGTCAAATTTTGTTAGCTCCAATATTTATGTCGTGCCCGAAAATATTGAAGTAAAAGCCGACAAATTAAAAGAAAAAGAAATTCAATAGCCTTCTCCCCTTCCCGAATTGTTGCTCACCTAGTTTTAAAAGCATTCAACCCGTGAACGCTTAACTTTGTAAATAAAGGCTACAGGTGAGTGAAAAATTACAACAACAGATCAGGTCTCTGGCGAAAAAATACGGGGACGAATTTATTGGCATTCGTCGTCATCTGCACGCACATCCAGAGTTGAGCTACCAGGAGTTTGAAACCTCCAAATTTGTTCAACAAAAGCTATCTTCTTACGACATCCCCTTTGAAATAATGGCAACCACCGGGGTCATCGGCTTATTAAAAGGCCGCAATCCGGAAAAGCGGGTGGTCGCCCTACGGGCAGACATGGATGCCCTGCCCATCATTGAGGAAAATGATGTGGAGTATAAATCGACGGTGCCCGGTGTGATGCATGCATGTGGCCATGATGTGCATACCAGTTGTTTGTTGGGTGCAGCTAAAATACTAAGTGAACTCAAAGATGAGTGGGAAGGCACCATCAAATTGATATTTCAACCGGGTGAAGAAAAGAATCCGGGCGGCGCGAGTTTGTTGATCAACGAAGGCGTACTTGAAAATCCTGCTCCCGAAAGCATTTTCGGTATGCATGTGCACACAACGCTTGACACGGGAAAACTTAGTTTCCGCGGAGGAATGGTGATGGCCAGCGCCGACGAGATCTATATCTCTATAAAAGGAAAAGGTGGACATGCCGCTGCTCCCCAGTTTACAGCCGACACGCTATTGATAGCATCTCACCTGGTGGTAAGCCTGCAGCAGATCATCAGCCGGAACAACAGCCCTTTCAATCCCTCAGTGCTAACGATCACTTCCATACAGGGTGGAAACACAACCAACGTGATACCTTCTGAGGTTAAAATGATGGGCACTTTTCGCGCCATGAATGAAGAGTGGCGTTTCAAGGCTCATTCATTGATTAGGAAAATGGCAACCGAATTGGTTAACAGTATGGGCGCCGAGATCGATATAAGAATTGATGTTGGTTATCCATTCGTTCTAAACAATGAACGCCTGAGTATGGCTGCAAAGGAAACAGCAATGGGGTATCTCGGCGCTGACAATATCGAGGAAACTGAATTGAGAATGGGTGCCGAAGATTTTGCATTTTATTCTCATAAGATCCCTGGCTGTTTTTTCAGGTTGGGCACCCGTAACGAAGCAAAAGGAATCACCATCGGCGGCCACACTCCCACCTTCGATGTAGATGAAAATGCTATTGAAACTGGCATCGGTATGATGGCGTTGCTTGGAGCAACAAACGCAGGTTTATAGGTCGATGCTGTAAAATGCAAGGAGCGTCCATTTATCTCTCAATCCACAATATTCACCAATAAGTTCATAATAACTGATTCTGTACCTTGCACGACTGGTCAAACAGCGATATGAGCGAAACAAGTAATTATCATTTTAAAACAATCCTTCATTCACCACAGCGGTATGACATCCTTCCGGCTTTTGAGTTCTTCAACACAACTATCAGGTTGTTTTCCTTTTACCCAAATCGAAATGCAAGCCGATTTCCAGGATAATAAAAAATAATTATGTCTAGAGAATTAAGTAAACAACAGGCTTTGGAATATCATGCCAAGGGCCGCCCCGGTAAAATAGAAGTAATCCCCACAAAAGAATCAAAAACACAGCGTGACCTGTCCCTTGCATATTCCCCCGGAGTAGCTGTGCCTTGTTTAGAAATAGCAGCAAATCCAGAAGATGTTTATAAATACACTGCAAAAGGCAACCTGGTAGGTGTGATCAGCAACGGATCGGCCGTACTTGGTTTAGGCAACATTGGACCTGAAGCAGGCAAGCCCGTCATGGAAGGTAAAGCGGTACTATTTAAAATATTTGCTGATATCGATGTGTTTGATATCGAGATCAACGAAACTGATCCGGAAAAATTTGTAGCGATCGTAAAAGCACTTGAGCCCACCTTCGGTGGAATAAACCTCGAAGACATCAAGGCACCCGAGTGTTTTTATATAGAACAACAATTAAAAGAACAGCTGCACATCCCGGTGATGCACGACGACCAGCATGGAACGGCCATCATCTCCGCTGCCGCCCTGTTGAATGCACTTGAACTACAACGCAAAAAGATAGAAACCGTGCGCATCGTTGTGAACGGCGCTGGTGCGGCCGCCATGGCCTGTATGAAATTGTACGAATCTTTAGGCGCCAAACACAGCAACTTTATGGTGTTTGACCGGAAAGGGATTTTATACAAGGGCCGGCCCGATGTGGAAGACCTGAAGAAAGATTTTTGCGTAGACGAGTCCCTGAAAGACTATGACCTGGTAAAAGCCCTGGTCGGTGCCGACGTCTTCGTCGGACTTAGTGTCGGGAATGTCGTTAGTGCGGAGATGGTGAAGAGCATGGCAAAAAATCCCATCGTGTTTGCCATGGCAAACCCTGACCCGGAGATCACGTACGACCTGGCCATCAGCGCCCGTAAGGATGTGATCATGGCTACCGGCAGAAGTGATTATCCCAACCAGGTAAACAACGTGCTTGGCTTCCCTTATATCTTCCGTGGTGCCCTGGACGTTCGGGCTACCAGCATTAATGAATCCATGAAGCTGGCTGCTGTAAAGGCTTTGGCGGCACTTACCCGAGAGCCTGTACCAGATATCGTGAATCTCGCCTACAATGAAAAAACCATCTGCTTCGGTCCAAATTACATCATACCAAAACCGTTAGATCCGAGGCTCCTGGCTACGGTAGCTCCTGCAGTTGCGCGGGCAGCAATGGAAAGTGGCGTTGCTAAATACCCTATCACTGACTGGGATGCGTATGAGCTGCAACTTAACCAGCGCCTCGGCCTCGATAACCAGCTAAGTCGGGTGATTGGCAACAAAGCGAGGAATGATCCAAAGCGAGTCGTATTTGCCGATGCGGAAAACATCAAAATTTTAAAAGTTGCGCAACTGGTGGTTGAAGAGGGCGTCGGGTACCCGATCCTGTTAGGTGATGAAAAAAGGATCAGGAAACTGGCATTGGACAATAGCATTGACCTTGAGGACTTGCCCATCATCGATCCCAAATCGGATGAAACAGAGGAATTGAGAAAAAAATTCGCCGAATTGTTCTACGCGAAACGCCAGCGTAAAGGAATAAACCGGCATGAGGCGAACAAAATGATGAAGGAAAGAAATTATTTTGGCTGCATGCTGGTGGAAAGTGGGGAAGCCGATTGCATGATCAGTGGCTTGACGCGAAATTATCCCGACACCATTCGCCCCGCGTTGCAAACCATCGGTATAGAGCCGGGCGTGAATAAAATTGCGGGGATGTACATCCTGCTGACAAAGAGGGGTCCGCTTTTTCTCGCAGATACCACCATTAATTTCAACCCCACCGCTGAAGAACTGGCAGAGATCACGTTGCTGGCAGCCAAGGAAGTAAAGCAATTCAATATTGTTCCACGGATAGCGATGCTGTCTTACTCAAATTTCGGGAGCAGTGATTCCCCGGAGGCAAATCTCGTACGCAAGGCCAGAGAAATCGTTAAGTCAAAAGACCCGGGATTGATCTGTGATGGGGAAGTTCAAGGCATCCTGGCTTTCAATAAAGAAATTCTTAAGGATAATTATCCTTTTACAGAACTACTGGACGGTGAGGTGAATACCCTCATTTTTCCAAACCTGGCCGCGGGTAATATTGCTTACAACCTGCTTGCAGAGGTAGGTGGCGCCGATTCAATTGGCCCGATTTTGCTTGGACTTAAAAAGCCGGTGCATGTTTTGCAACTGGGAAGTTCCATCCGATCAATTTTCAACGTGGTGTTGATCGCGGTCGTGGATGCACAAATGAAATCTGATCATGATTCAAAACAGGCTATACAGGATAGCAAATGGTGGAAGCATTTTAAGCGCACCTCGCATGAATTGTAACCGCTGATGAATAGCATAGACCATATCAGCAGGAAGAAGATTCCTTTTGCGATCAGTAAATCATTTCGCAGGTATTTAAAAAGATATGCCCGTGAAGTACCGTTACCCGTCGCTTACGACACGCTGAAACATTTCAACTTTAGTATCCCTGTTATCGATTCTAACGGCCAGGATACCTTTTGGGAGACGGTTTTTTACAACCCTTCCTTAACGGATGAAATTCATGCTGCGCTGAAACGAACCTACTCAATCCTCAAATCCAGCGGTCACACGCACGCGGAGGAGCACTTATATATTGAGCGCATCGATTACTGCCTGTTTGCAAATTCCAAACCTTTCCGGATAAAAATTGTAAACAACTTCAACGAGGTGTATGATTACTTCTACATCAAAGTGGCGGATGCATCGCGGTTGTTTGGGTTAGAGTTAGAGCACCTTCTATCGCCAAATTTTTTAAACTTCCTGGTAGATGGCAACACACTTGTTGAGGAGCACATTTCCGGGGTACCGGGGGATATGTTCATCAAACAATACCTGCAGCGGCCGGAGTTTAACCCGAAAAGGATCGCAAAAGAATTTGTGAAGTTCAATGAACGCTGCTTTATCCGCTTGCTGGGGGATATGCGCAGTTACAACTTCGTTTTCGACATTACGCAGGACTTTGACGATGTTCAATTTAAAATTCGTTCCATCGATTTCGACCAGCAGTCGTACGAGGGTAGTAAAAATTTATACCTGCCGCAGTTTTATAAAGAAAACCTCGTGTTTGTGCAACTGGTAAAAAAACATTTGAACAGCGAGGTCATCCGGCAATACCAGCAGGAAGAACGATCACAGATTATTCGAAGAATCAAATCCGAACGGCAACGCCTGCGTGATCTGCGTGTAGCCGCGGCCGAAGATCCGCTTTCAACCGAACCAAAGATCCACCAACTTGCTGCTGAATTATCGGTGCATTATAACAATAACCCGGTCTTTTTAAACTGTACTACTATGCCCCAACTCATGTATCAACACCTCAAAGAGCTACTGATCTCCAACAGGCAATAATCCAAACACCGCTTTACCATCTTTTCAATAAATTTGTTTTATGATGTTTTTTAATCACTTCGGCCGGTATCTTATAATGATCAAGGGGATGTTTACGCGGCCGGAAAATGCCAAAATGTATTGGAAAGAATTCATGCACCAATGCACGGATATAGGGATTGGCTCCCTTGGCATTGTTTCCATTATCTCGGTTTTTATAGGTGCGGTAAGTGCGGTTCAAACTGCTTACCAGTTAGTAAGTCCAGTTATCCCAAAAACTACCATCGCGCAGATTGTTAGAGATACCGTGATACTCGAATTCGCACCTACCCTTGTTTGTATCGTACTCGCCGGCGTTATTGGCAGTAAGATTGCGAGTGAACTTGGCAATATGCGGGTAAGCGAACAAATTGATGCGCTGGAAATCATGGGTATCAATACAAAAGCGTATCTGATCATGCCTAAAATAGCAGCAGCGATGCTAACGATTCCCATGTTGGTAGTGATCGCTATGGTATTGGGAATTTGGGGGGGGCGGCTTGCGGGTACTGCTTCAAGCATTCTTTCTACCGACACTTTTGATCGGGGTCTCCTGCAAAACTTCGTTCCATACAATGTCACGTTTGCATTGATAAAGGCCTACACATTTGCATTTATTATCAGTAGTGTTCCTGCCTATTACGGGTACTACGTTAAAGGAGGGGCACTCGAGATCGGCAGAAGCAGTACGAAGAGTGTTGTTGTTAGCTGTATTTTATTGCTGTTCGCCGATTATATTTTAACCCAACTGCTTTTAAATCCCGCCGGCTAGTATGATTGAATTTAAGAATATAGAAAAAAGTTTCGGTGACAAAAAGGTGTTGAATGACGTGAGCCACGTGATGGAAACAGGCATGTGCAATCTCATTATCGGTACCAGTGGTAGCGGAAAAACCGTGCTACAGAAATGCCTGGTTGGCTTGTTTGAACCCGACAAAGGTGAGATCATTTACGATGGTATAAGTTTTACAGATATGACCGACGAGAACCGGAAAGAACTTCGCCAACAGATCGGTATGTTGTTCCAGGGATCTGCTTTGTTTGATAGTATGACCGTTGAACAAAATATTATGTTTCCACTGGATATGTTTTCAAGGCTTAAGCATTCCGAAAAACATAAACGCGTAAACGAAGTTTTAGACAGGGTTGCCCTGGTTGATGCGAATAAAAAATTCCCTGCGGAGATCAGCGGTGGGATGAAAAAAAGAGTAGGTATTGCACGCGCAATTGTACTGAATCCAAAGTTTCTTTTTTGTGATGAGCCAAACTCAGGTCTTGATCCGCAAACAAGTATGGTAATTGACAAACTGATCTACGATATCACGAAGGAATTCAATATGACTACAGTGATCAACACCCATGACATGAACAGCGTTATGGAAATTGGTGAAAATATTCTTTATATGTACCAGGGACAAAAAGAATGGAATGGAAATAATGAACAGATCATTTTCTCAAAAAATGAACGGCTGAACGAATTTATTTTTGCTTCCAAATTCCTGCAGGACGCGAAAGATATGCGTATGCTGGAGGCAAAAGGTATTATTGATGATGACCGCGATATGGAAGAGATGTTGAAAAACGGCATCTCGTAGTACATAACAGGTGTTCGGCTCCACCAATATTGTCTGGCAAGAATTACCTATCTGCCCTATCTTTACGGAAATTTATTATTCATTATAATCATTTATTGCCATCATGTCAGTTCTAGTAAATAAAGATTCTAAGATTATTGTACAGGGATTTACCGGTACCGAAGGCACCTTTCACGCGACACAAATGATTGAGTATGGCACCCAGCTGGTTGGTGGCGTTACACCGGGCAAGGGTGGTAGCACCCACCTTGATAAGCCAGTATTTAATACGGTTGCAGATGCTGTCAAGAATACCGGGGCTGATGTTAGTATCATCTTCGTGCCTCCTGCTTTTGCAGCGGATGCTATCATGGAATCCTGCGATGCGGGTATTGGCCTGGTGGTTTGTATTACCGAAGGAATTCCCGTGCAAGACATGGTGAAGGTGAAGAACTATTTACAGGGAAAAGAAACAAGGTTGATCGGGCCAAATTGCCCGGGGGTGATCACAGCAGATGAATGTAAAGTTGGCATCATGCCCGGTTTTATATTTATTAAAGGCCGCGTAGGAATCGTTTCCAAAAGTGGTACGTTAACCTATGAAGCTGCTGACCAGGTGGCTAAAGCAGGGCTTGGCATTTCAACGGCTATCGGAATTGGCGGTGATCCAATTATTGGAACCACAACCAAAGAAGCTGTGGAGTTATTTATGAACGATCCTGAAACTGATGCCATTGTAATGATCGGTGAAATTGGTGGTGGTATGGAAGCAGAAGCCGCACACTATATTCAATCCACAGGCAACAAGAAACCAGTAGTTGGTTTTATAGCTGGTCAAACAGCGCCTCCGGGAAGACGGATGGGTCATGCCGGTGCTATTGTTGGTGGCGAAGATGATACTGCTGCCGCAAAAATGAAGATCATGGCAGCTTGTGGTATTCACGTAGTCGACAGTCCTGCAGACATCGGCAAAACAATGGCGGAAGTGCTAAAAAAATAAATTATTTCCGAGAGAGATATTAGACTAACAGCACCCCGTAGGTGCTGTTATTTTTTTGGGCATAAAAAAGGTAGAAGCAAAAGCCCCTACCTTCAATTTAACCAAAAAACCACCACTATCGATCATGCCTCCCGGCATGAAATAAATTTTATTCTGGATCAAAACTTAACGCACCTGCTTTGAGAAAACACTACTGAAAGATCAACCGGGTGTAACCATTTATTTTCAAATGCTGTGCCGATACATGTGTTGGCATTACAAGAAAACGTTAAAGAAATAAGTAGTAATTACGGTATGTAATTCAGAAGTACTTTACATCTTCCTTGAAGCTACTCAAGGATGGGAGCTGTTGATCTTTGCAGGATTGACATTCAAAAAAAAATAAAATTGGAACTATGGTTTGGAAGAAAAATTTATTGCTAATTGCCCTCGTCACTTTTTTCGCCGGAAAACTCGCGGCACAGAAAGAAAAAGATTTCGCAACAAACTGGCAGCGGGTTGCAGCATTTGAAAAGAAGGGATTAACAAAATCCGCATTGAAAGAAGTGTTGGTTGTTTACAATGCTGCGGTTAAAACGAAGAATGATGCACAACAAGTCAAAAGCAGCATCTACCAGGTAAAATACCGGCAGATGATTGAAGAGGACAGTAGAGAAACAAATATTTTTTATATCGACACCCTCATCCAGAAAGCAAGTCAGCCGGCAAAACGTATCCTGCTAAGCATGCAGGCAGAAATGTTTTGGCAATACCTACAAACCAACCGGTATAAATTTTATAACCGCACAAATGTCGTAGACGAAAAAGCAACAGACATTTCTACCTGGAGCCTGGAAAAATTACACTCTACAATTTCAAGCCTTTACCTTGCATCTGTTGAAAACGCAAAGTTGTTACAACAAACAAAACTCAACAGCTATGACGCAATCATTATAAAGGGTGAGAACACGCGCCAGCTGCGCCCAACACTCTATGATTTCCTGGCACATAGGGCCTTGGCATATTTCTCCAATGACGAAAGAAACCTTATTCGCCCGGCTTATCATTTCACCATTGACCAGGCGAAGATTTTCGCTCCCGTGCAGGAGTTCGTAAAGGCAAAATTTATTACAAAGGATACCGCTTCTTTACAACACAAGGCGGTTTTGTTGATGCAGGATCTACTGGATTTTCATTTGCAGGATACCCGGAAAGACGCGTTGTTGGATGCCGACCTGGCTCGGCTGAATTTTGCAAACGAATATTCGGTGCTCCCCGACAAATCGAACTTGTACGAGGAGGCTCTATTAAAACTGGAAAAAACATATGCAGGAAATGATGGAGTGGCCCAGGCCATGTACCTGCGTGCAAACAATCTTTTCCAACGCGGCCAGCAGTATTTGCCGCTTACAAAAACAGCCAATCAATTTGATATCAAAAAGGCTGTAGAGATTTGCCAGGAGGCCATCAAAAAATATCCCGGTTCTGACGGGGCTGCCAATTGTCAGAATCTAGTCAACCAGGTGCAACAACCGTCGCTGTCTTTGGAAACAGAAAGCGTCAACCTGATCGGTCAACCTTTTCGTACACTGGTAAAATATAAAAACGTACCTACTGTTTATTTCCGCGTAATCAAAATAGCGAGGCAAGCCATGCTGTCAATGGACCGGCGGAACGAAGACAAATATTGGAAAGAACTTGTGGGACTAAAACCTACAACTTCCTGGGAGATCGCTTTACCTGACATGAAGGATTATCAATCGCATGGAGCAGAGGTGAAAATTGATGCGCTACCTGCAGGAACGTATATCGTTCTTGCAAGTATTGATCGGTCGTTCAGCCTGCAAAAAAATATCCTGGCTAAGCAATTTACGCATGTCAGCAACATCAGCTATATCCATACTAACAGCAATGAGTATTATGTTTTACATCGTGAAAATGGACAGCCGATTTATTCAGCCAACGTACAGGTTTGGGAAACGAAATATAACTACAGCAAAAATTCGAATGAAGAAATAAAGGCAGAGAATTATATCACCGACAAGAACGGATTCTTCAAACTAAAGCAACAAGCCGAATACCGGAGTTTCACGTTGCAGGTAAAAACTTCTGGAGACGAATTGTTTCTCCAGGAAAACAACTATTATAATGTATTCAATAGTTATGTTGAACCTACCCGGCCAGCTAGTTTTCTCTTCACCGACAGGTCAATTTATCGCCCGGGCCAGGTTGTTTATTTTAAGGGCATTGTGATCAACCGATCGAAAACGGCAAAACAAAGTGTCGTGATGCCGGCTCACAGTTCTACCATCCAATTAAAAGATGCCAACGGTCAAAACTTGCAGGAACTGAAATTAACAACCAATGATTTTGGATCTTTCCATGCTTCTTTCAAGTTGCCCGAAGGCGTGCTAAATGGCCAGTTTAGTTTGTACGATTCTTCCACCAATTCGTCTCAATATTTTAGTGTGGAGGAATACAAACGGCCCAAATTCCTTGTAGAAATAAAAAAGCCAGACGGAACTTATCGTTTGTTAGACAGTATAAAAATAACAGGCTCGGCGAAGGCCTTTGCCGGGAACTTTGTTGACGGTGCTCCGGTTAAGTACCGGGTAGTAAGAAAAGTTCGCTACCAGCCATGGTGGTACACAAACTACAGCCGCGGTAGCAAGAGAATATATCCACCGGGAAGAACTGACGAACAGGAAATCACCAATGGAGAAACCTCAACAAACGTTTCTGGAGAATTTACGATTGTTTTTAAAGCGCTGCCCGATAAAACAATTGACAAAAAAGATCAGCCGACTTTCTATTACGAAGTAAATGCCGACGTTACGGATCTGAATGGAGAAACCCGTTCGGGTACAACATCGGTTGCAGTAGCGTACCAGCAACTGCAACTTGAAATTATGCTGCCAGCCAAAATCACTTTAGACAGTTTAGGCTCGATTAAAATAAAAAGCACAAACCTCAATGAGATTGAAGAGCGTGCATTCGTAACTGTTACGGCAGAAAAACTGAAGGAACCGACGAAAATCTTCCGTAGTCGTTATTGGGAGCAAGCCGACCAGTTTACTATGAGTAGGGAAGAATATTACCGATTGTTCCCTTATGACATCTATAAAGATGAAAATGATCCAAAAAATTACGAGGTTGAGAAGACTGTCTTTGATAAAACAGACAGCAGTAACAACTCGTGGCAATTGGAAACAAAAGGCTGGCGTGCGGGCTGGTATAAGATTGTCGCAGTTACAAAAGACAAATCCGGCGAAGAAGTACGTGCCGAAAAATACATCCTGGTTACAGATGCTACTGCCAGCCAGGTAAACGAGCCTGTAATTTTTGAGGTAAAAAATTCGGAAGCTGAACCTGGCAAAAAAATCCAGTACACCATTTCAAGTGGCTTCAAGAATATATGGCTGATTCACTCACTTACGCGGATGGACAAGCAGGCATTAACGAGTTATGAAAACATCTCCTCCAAACCACTTAGCCAGGAACTGAATGTAACTGAAGAAGATCGTGGAGGCATCTCCGTTAGCTATGCATTTATACAACATAACCGGGTATACGCAGGGAATGAAAGCTTTTCTGTTCCGTGGAGTAATAAAAATTTAAATGTTCAATATGAAACATTTAGGGATAAACTTTTGCCAGGCACCGAGGAGCAGTTGAAGGTTAAAATTATTGGCAATAAAGGAGAAAAAATTGCCGCAGAGATGTTGGTGTCGATGTATGATGCAAGCCTGGACCAGTTTAGAGCGCACAGCTGGTCGCCGCTGGACATTTGGCCCTCGCTTACTGATGCTGTAAACTGGATGTCTAACGGATTCAATGCTGTAAACTCAGAAGAATTGCATCGGTATGACTGGAAATATGTGGATTTGAAGCCTAAGTCTTACGATCGGTTGCTTGGATCTGGATATGGTGGATTTAACGAAGTTGTTGTCGTGGGATATGGTGCTACAAAAAGAAAAGACTTGATTGGTGATACTGCCAGGGCTTTACAAGGCCGCGTAGCGGGCATCGCAGTCGAATCAAAAGCTGAGGAGGATCAGGCGATGGATTCGGGAAACGCAAATTCGGTATCATCGATGCCCCCACTTGCACAAAAGGGGCAGGAAAGCGTGCAAGTGCGTAAAAATTTCAATGAAACAGCCTTCTTTTATCCTGATCTTAAAACAGACGAATCAGGTAACATCTCGTTTCGTTTTACAATCCCTGAGGCCCTGACACAATGGAAATTGCTAACTTTTGCGCATACGAAAGAACTGGCCAGCGGTTACATCGCAAAATCGATTGTCACCCAAAAGCCATTGATGGTTCAGCCGAATGCTCCCCGCTTTCTCCGCGAAGGTGACCGAATGGAATTTTCGGCAAAAGTGGTGAATCTCGGTGAGAAAGAAGTTACAGGTACGGCCCAATTAGAGCTACTGGATGCAGCGACCGGCAAGCCTGTAGATGGTTGGTTTAAGAATGTTTTTCCTAATCAATATTTTACGATCGCGCCGGGTCAAAGTGCGGCGGTAAAATTTCCTATGGAAGTGCCTTTCAATTTTTCCTCTGCACTTACTTACAGGATAATTGCACGGGCTGATAATTTTTCTGATGGAGAAGAAATGGCAATACCCGTTCTAACCAACCGGACACTCGTTACTGAAACCTTGCCATTGAATATGCGGAATGATCTAACTAAGAATTTCATCTTCCAAAAATTGATCAACAGTTCGGAAAGCAGTTCCATCATGCATCATGCGTTGACGGTTGAGTACAGTTCTAACCCTTCCTGGTATGCAGTCCAGGCGCTTCCCTATTTGATGGAATATCCATACGAATGTGCGGAACAAGTATTCAATAGGTTTTATGCTAACACACTTGCGTCGAGCATTAGCAATTCGATTCCAGCAATAAAAGCAGTGTTTGAAAAGTGGAAATATGCAGATACTGCGGCATTGCTCAGTAACCTGCAGAAGAACCAGGAGTTGAAAAGTGCCTTGTTAAAGGAAACGCCTTGGGTGATGGATGCAATGAACGAGAGTCAGCAAAAAAAGAACATAGCGGTTTTGTTCGACCTCGTCCGAGTTGCCGCGGAGTCGGAAAAAGCGATCACCCAACTTAAAGAAGCGCAAAGTCCGAGTGGTGGATTTGTGTGGTTCAAAGGCGGACCAGACGACCGGTATATCACACAGTATATTTTAAGCGGCGTTGGCCATCTCAAAAAGTTGAAAGCGTTCAATGCTGACGCCAAACAGGATCAACAATTAAAGTCGGTGATAGACAAAGCACTTCCCTACCTGGACAAGAAGCTTGCAGAAGACTATGCACAACTGGTTAAAAGCAAGGTGAACATGAACAATAATCACCTCAACCCGATTGTCATCCAGTATCTCTACATGCGCAGTTTTTTCCCGGAGTATAACGTTGCAAGTTCTGCCCGGTCAGCATTCGAATTCTATCGCAATCAGTCAAAAAAGTACTGGTTAAATAACACGAAAAACCTGCAGGCTATGATAGCGTTGAGTGCCATTAGGTCCAACGACCGGCCAACGGCAGTCTCAATAATAAAATCCCTAAAAGAAAATGCTATCCATCATGACGAACTCGGCATGTACTGGAAAGAATGGACCACAAGTGGATATTTTTGGCACCAGGCGCCAATCGAAAGCCAGGCGCTGATGATAGAAGCGTTCACGGAAACGAGCCAGGACGAGGAGACCATCAATGAGTTGAAAACCTGGCTGTTGAAACAAAAGCAAACTCAAAACTGGCGAACTACTCGTGCTACCGCAGATGCCTGCTATGCATTGTTGATGGGCAACTCAACGCTGCAAAATACCAGCACGGTACAGATAAGGCTGGGCGACAAGTCATTCAGTTCTCTAGCAGAGAAAGCAGAAGCCGGCACTGGTTATTTTAAACAAACAATTCCTGGCAACCAGGTAACTCCATCCATGGGCAATGTGCAGGTCCAGGTGCAGCCGCAAGGTTCGAGTACATTGAAATCTTCCTGGGGAGCCGTGTACTGGCAATATTTCGAGGATCTCGATAAAGCTAACAGTGCGGCAACGCCATTGAAACTGGAGAAAAAGCTATTTGTCGTTGAGAATTCAGACAGGGGGCCGCAACTGCAGGAAATTGGAGGCAACGAGGAACTTAAAGTCGGGGATAAGGTTACGGTAAGAATACTGTTGAAAGTTGATCGCGATATGGAGTACCTCCACATGAAAGATATGCGGGCCGCTTCGATGGAGCCAGTAAATGTCTTGAGCGGCTACAAGTTCCAAGGCGGACTTGGCTATTACGAAGCCATTTCGGACGCAAGTACCAATTTCTTTTTCAGCCAGTTACGCAGGGGATCATACGTTTTCGAATATAACTTGTTTGTTAGCCTGCCCGGCAATTTTAGCAACGGAATCACAACCATTCAAAGCATGTATGCGCCAGAATTTAGCAGTCATAGTGAGGGCATACGTGTATCCGTAAAATAAAATTGTTGAGGCTTTTGCACTCCCGGAAAACTGTTATGAATTAATCGGTATGGAGGTTCCAAATATTACCTAATTCCCTTACCTTTGCAGCCCCGTAATCAAAATGGTTCGGGTATTTAATTAATTTTTAAACTAAAATCAGGGAAATGAACAACTACGAATTGATGGTGATTTTTACCCCTGTGCTGTCTGAAGAGGAATATAAAGCCGCTCAGAGCAAATTTGCCGCTCTTGTCACCGACAACGAAGGCGAAATCGTGCACACCAATCCCTGGGGACTAAAATCACTGGCCTACCCTATTGCCAAAAAGACTACCGGTCTTTATTGGGTGATGGAGTACAAAGCGCCATCCAGCTTCAATGAAAAGTTGAAAACTCAACTTTTACGTGACGAATCAGTTATGCGTCACATGTACACTGTTCTCGATAAATACGCCGTCGAGTACAATGCTAAAAAGAGCAGTGGCGTTAATTCAGCATCTAAAAAAGTGGAGGCATAATCATGGCAAAACCTAACGAGATCAAATATCTCACAGCAATCAAAGCTGAGAAGCGTCCGAAGAAATATTGTCGCTTCAAAAAAATGGGCATTCACTACATTGATTATAAAGATGCCGATTTTCTTAAAAAATTCCTGAATGAGCAAGGTAAACTGTTACCGCGCCGTCTCACAGGAAACTCTTTAAAGTTTCAACGTAAAGTTGGCGATGCGGTTAAAAAGGCTCGTCAAATGGCTATCCTGCCGTACGTTACGGATTTATTGAAATAATTTTCTCACCACCCTAATTCCCGGATCACGGGAAGAAAGTCCGGTCAATGGACAGGATTGGGTAAAAATGCAAATCATGCAGGTAATATTAATACAAGACGTAAACAATCTTGGCGGTGCCAACGAGTTAGTCACAGTTAAAAACGGATACGCCCGTAACTTTTTAATCCCAAGTAAACTGGCGATTGAAGCTAGTCCAAGCAACTTAAAACAGCTGGACGAAAAAGTTAAGCAACAAAAGAAGAAAGAAGCCAAATTATTGGCAGAAATCAATAGTGTAATTGCAACCCTGCAAAGCAGCCCGTTGAAAATCGGCGCCAAAACAGGAACCAGCGGAAAGATCTTTGGTAGTGTTACTTCTGTTCAAATTGCCCGTGCAATTAAAGAACAAAAAGGATATGAAATCGACCGCCGT
>JAURWD010000224.1 GCA_030655145.1 Ferruginibacter sp. | reverse complement strand
GATCAAACTCTCCATTGTAAATGAATTGTATGAATCTTGACTTCGTATTTTTCTCTCGGAAAAAAACTTGTCTAATTCTAAAATGTTATTTGCGTTAACCTACCTTTCTATTTCCGAAAATATCTACTAAAGATATTCTCGCTGCTGTTTCCAAACTTTCAAAGAACTTTTAAGGCCGGCTTACCAGCCCCCCTTTTTATCGGACGGCAAAGGTAACTACCTTTATTCATTTACACAAACCTTTTTCAAAATTTATTTCTGAAAGAAATGCTTTTTAAGAAGCTGTGTGATGATCAAATTTTGTTGAAGAACTTTTCCCTTTTTTTATTTGGGAGTGCGAAGGTAAGTGCGATGAATATATCAACCAAATCTTTTTACTTCTTTCCAAAGAAATTTTACACCGCTTTGAAAATTAACGGCCATAACAGCAAAAAAAATCCCCGCGAGTGCGGGGATCCGAGTAATAAATATTTTAAATTATGCCTCAGGTGACTTGGGCTTCGTGCCTTTCTCAGCGGCTTTGGCAGGCGCCTTAGTTGGCTTAGAAGCAGGGGCATTCATATTCATCTGACTTATAACTGTTTTGTTATTCAAAGCTTCAGCGTCGGCTGGATCAATTGCTAATACACTATCGCAATAATTGATGGCCATTTGCTTGTCCTTCTTAACATTCGCGTAATAAGCAACAAAGTATTTGTAACTACCAATCAACTGATTTTTATATTTATTCCTATCCGTCTGTCCAACCTCAATAGCTTTTTCAAAAGCAGGGTTCGCAAGCCCTTGTTCCATTGTTGAATCAATGGCCCAATTTGCTTTACCGATCATGTAGTGACCAAATGGATCATCAGGGAAAGATTTATTGTACAAATTGAACACATCTATCGCTGGCTGATAAACACCGGATCTAAAGTAGTTGTAACCTGCGTTGTACAAATCTGTTTTAGAAAGGTTCTTCTTAACAGAAATAATCTTGTTGTACCAATCAGCAGCTTCTTTGAATTTTTTCTGAGTTTCGTAGTAAGAAGCGATAGACTTTAAATAAGTCACTTTATTTGCTTCAACAGAATCCAGGCTTACAGCTTTATCAACATAGGTACCGGCGAGTGAATCATTGCCTGGGAATTTCAACAACACGTTCGCGTAAGTTGAATAATCTCCCATCCCGATCTGCTCTGGTTTTGCTTTTGAGAAATACTGTTCAAAGGAAGACTTAGCTTTTACAGAATCTCCCAACTTATTTTGAGCATATGCGATGATACCATAAAGCTTCCAGTAAGGCTGGGGAGCAGCAAGACATTGGTCAGCTTTTGTTATCGCTTCTGTAAATAATCCCTGGGCATATTTCATAGAAGCCTGGTAATAACAATTTTTGGGATCATCATCCGTGTTAGCCAAAAACTTTTCAAGGTATTCCGCTGAACGGGTAACATTGGTGTTATAAAATAAGTCCGACAGGTTTTTGTAAACTGGTGCATAACCCGCATCTTTCGCGATCGCCTCATTGAAATACTTCATGTAAATCTCTTCTTGAGACTGACCTTGTGTTTGATAGATTTTACCGATCCTATACGAAGCACGGGCATAGTTTGGAACCAAGGCTAAAGCAGATTCGTAAGCAAGTTGCGCTTTACCACCGTCGCCTATTTTTTTATATGCATCTCCTAAATTGACAAAAACATCGGGATCTTTCATTCCTTTCACTCCAGTAGCAATTTTGAGTTTGTCAATAGCATAATTACCATCCCCGTTTTTTGAATCAGGATTAGAGTTAGCATAGCCAACCGCATTCAGTACCGGTACACTTTTATTTTGGCTCAAGCTTAAAGCAGTTTCAAACCTGCTTTTCGCATCCTGCGGCTTATTCTGCAACAATTCCACATGTCCCATACCTGCGAGAAGAAGCGGACTATTACTGTTGGTTGCGAGGCTCTTCTGGTACAAATTCTTTGCCCCGTCGAGATCCTCCATGCCGATCAGCGTTTGACCAAGCCAATACACTGCGTCAACATTGTTAGCATCGGCAGCGACTAATTTGTCAAAGACATTTTTAGCACTCTTGTATTTTTCATAATACAAAAACTTCTTTCCTTCTTCAATGCTCTGAGCGATCATAACGTTCGAAAGTAGCAATGTCATAAAAATCAGCAACCCAGATTTGATCTTGTTCATTTAATTAGCTTTTAAGTCTTACAATGTTATAAAAAATAGCGAGAAACTCTTGAATACTCTTATTCTTGAACCAGCTTTTCGTTTATTTGAACGTTCCGTAAACCAAAGCCAATTTTGCTCGGCCCCAAATAGGCTCTTTTGAAAATCAACTGGCCTCTTTCGTATTGTAGAAAGTTCAAAAAACCTGAACCAAGTCCTGCATAATTTTCCTTAAGGACGTAATACAAACCACGTACCAAAGGATACCTCCGCGTCAGGATGGAATACTGGCTTGGTTTAACGTACGGAGTATCTCCGCAATTCTCACATCTCACGTACACCATTTTCACTTTATTTAACATCTTTACCTGGCTCGAATCTTCTGGATTTCCGATCCAACTCACTCCCACAAACCCTATTGCATTTTCAGCCGAAGCGATATAATCTAATACTTCACTGCTACTTTTTACGGCCTGCACTACTGTTGTATCAAAGGTTTTACCACCAAGTATACTGTCAATCGCGAACCGAACTGTGCTTGTTGCAGATAGGCCATCAAACACAACTTGCCTGTTTTTTTCACCGCCTGTCAAAATACTTTTAAGGCGCTGTACAGAAAAAATCGTATCGGTACTTTCAGCGTTGACAATCACTGCAATCGCATCAGTAGCGAGTTCATCCCAATGGGGAACAAATGACAAAGAATCTTTCAGAAACATCTCTTCCTTTCGATTAAGCCCCCGTGTTACAATAATCATTCGCGTTGCAGAATCCCGCAATATATCCTTCAGGCATTCCGCCTCTGGTTTATAATGTGCGATAATTTTAGACCCTGGATAAGAACTTTCAAACACTTTGATCTGTTCATCCATCACAGGTTTAAAAGACTCGTCAATACTTATGTTAATTGTACCGCTTGTTAAGGTATCAGTTACGGGCAACCTGGCGTCGCCGTCGAGGTTACACCCCCACAAAACCGCGCAAATAACACAAATACAGGCCCACACTTCCATTTTGTTAATACCCAATCTTACTTTCATCAATCTCTAAAATAATTTTTCTGATAGCCCCTGTAAATCCGGAAAATGCCATACAACCAGCAAATAACTGCGAAAACTTTGATCAGGTCCGGGTCATACTGGCTGATATAGCCCTTCGTATTTTTGATTGGGAACATAAAAAAACAGCCTACCAGGATTAGGAAAGCCCCCATCCCATAATTTGTAATGGTGCGCATCCTGATGATGCCTTTCTCTCTTTCACTAAGTGGTTCTCTTTCGAATTCTTCTAAGGCCATATCGTTTGTCTTTTAGAAAAAAAACTGTGAAGTGTATTTACTTCACAGTTTTCGCGGGAAAGCAAATTACTAAATTAATTACGGAATATTAATCTTCGGAGATAAACTTAACAGGAATTGTATAATAGACCGACACGTTCTGTCCATTTGATTTTCCCGGTATCCAAACAGGCATCTTTTTCAGCACCCTGATCACCTCTTCATTAAATTCTGCACCGCCATCTTCCACTAGCTCGAATGCTTTTAACCTACCATCAACCCCAACTATGAATTGCATCTTTACTGCAATCCTTTCTCCCTGGCCCAAATCCCTGGGATTTGTCAGATTTCTTTCAAGATATTTTCGCAGCGCAGTGATCCCACCAGGATATTGGGGCATTATTTCAGGACTTCGGATTGGTTCAAGAGGATCAGGCTTTTGGGGGACGACGACTGCTTCCGGGATGAATTGAGCGTTTCCGTAACTCGAAGGAAAAGATATTCCAGGATCTCCCTCCTTTTCATTTTCATCCGTTAGGCCCACAATATCAACGGCAGTTTCAGTTTGAAGGGTGTCGGTTATGTTTTCTTTTACAACAACCGGCAGACCCGAATCTTTTTTTCTTGCGGACTCATTACTTTTCATTTTCCTCTCCTGCTTAGGTTTTGCTTCTTCACTTACTTTTCTTGCTGGCGGAATATTCCCAAAAATATGATCCTTTGCAATCACCAATTGGGAAGCTGTGCCAGGGATGAGTGAGAGCGCGGAAAGAATGACCACCAGCAAACTCATTCCGCCCAGCGACCAGAAAAGTCGAGATGGATAAAATTTGCGTAACGTATAAGCGCCGTAAGCTTTGTTCCTATTTTCAAATACCAAGTCAAGGACATCGGTACGAAGGATGTAATCAGTATTCATACACATGATTTTATTTTTTGGAAAATCTATTTAAAACCGGCGCCGTGTCAACTAGGATTGATAAAATAATTTATTCCATAAAAAATATCGCCTTTAGAACTTTGAAGCGTTCTCATTGATTGTTTTCTCACCTCTTGATCGTGCCTCGAAACCCGAACCCTGTATATTTGCACGATGAAAGTTTTGATGGTCTGCCTTGGGAATATTTGTAGAAGTCCCCTTGCAGAAGGAATTTTAAAACAAAAGCTGGAACGAGCCGGTCTCGATTGGCAGGTAGACAGCGCAGGCACCAATGGTTACCACATTGGCGAGAACCCACACAAATTGTCGCAAAAAGTAGCAAAGCACAATGGCATAGATATCAGTTGCCAGGAGTGCCGGCTTTTCACTAAAGCAGACGTAAAAGATTTTGACAGTATATACGCCATGGCTGTTGATGTGATCGAAGAAATGAAATGGATCGCAAAAGATAAATTTGATTCGCGCAAAATCCACCTACTCCTGGATGTACTTTACCCAGGAGAGCAGAAGGATATTCCTGATCCCTGGTATGGCGGGGAAGATGGGTATCACGAGGTTTACAAATTGATCAGTACTGCTTGTGATAAGATAGTAGCTGAAGCATTACAACCTGGGTAGATAATTTATCTTCAAAAAGGCAATTGCTATATCGAACTAATTTTTACCGTACACCGTCCGGCCTTTGCCACACAAAAAATAAAATCCTGAACCTCCGCTATTAATCTCATTTTTATATTAATTATTATCAATGGCTAAACCAAGTTTACCGCAAGGCACCCGCGATTTTTCTGCAGAGGTTGTACGGAAAAGAAATTATATTTTCTCAACAATCAAAGCCGTGTTTGAGATTTATGGATTTGAACCCCTGGAAACGCCAGCGATGGAAAACCTGGAGACGCTCATGGGTAAGTATGGAGATGAGGGGGACAAGCTTATTTTTAAAGTGCTTAACAACGGGTTAAACAATCCGAAAAATATAGATAAAGCCAAGGCCGGTTTCGAAAAACTAATGGAAGGCAAAAGCACTGCAGAGCTCACGGAAAGAGCTTTGAAATATGACCTTACCATTCCTTTCGCCAGGCATGTTGCGATGAATCATACCAAACTAACGTTTCCGCACAGACGTTACCAGGTGCAGCCAGTGTGGCGGGCTGATAGACCGCAGAAAGGGAGGTATCGTGAGTTTACCCAGTGTGATGCCGACATTGTTGGAAGCACATCGCTGATGAACGAGGTAGAGCTGGCGAACATGTATCACCAGGTGTTTATCAATTTAAATTTACCTGGCTACCAGCTCAAGATTAATAACCGGAAAATCCTGGCCGCTTTATCGTTGTTAGCCGGCGGGCAGGAGAAGATGATCGACATCACGATCGCGATCGACAAATTGGATAAGATCGGCTTAGAAAAAGTAAAGGAAGAACTCCGCTTGAAAGAACTGACTGAAGAACAAATTTCAGTGATCGAAAAATATCTCACCATCACCGGCTCTAACCTGGATCGAATCGAACAAATAAAAAGCTTACTCGGCCATATTAGTCAGGGTGCACAAGGGATAAACGAATTAGAACAAATTTTAAACCTGCTTCGGAATGTCAACATTGAAATAGACTTCACGCTGGCACGAGGACTCAATTACTATACCGGGAGTATTTTTGAAGTGAAGGCACCTAATGAGGTTCAAATGGGAAGCATTGGTGGGGGCGGTCGGTACGATGATCTTACCGGCTTGTTTGATGTCCCTGGGATACCCGGAGTTGGCATCAGTTTTGGCGTGGATCGCATTTTTGATGTGTTGGAAGAATTGCAGCTTTTTCCTACCCAGGTTGATGCAGGTACGCAGGTTATATTTTTCAATATGGGAGCAGCCGAAAGCATATTTGCTTTCGGAATTATGCAACAACTCAGGGCCCAATCGATACCCTGCGAATTATATCACGAACCCGTTAAGATCAATAAACAATTTAGCTACGCAGAACGAAAAAAGATCCCCTTTGCGGTTATCATTGGAAGTAAAGAAATGGAGCAAAATTATTGCCTCGTTAAAAACCTTTCAACCGGCGTTCAGGAGGTAGTGGTATTTGATCGGCTTCAGGATTTTTTTAAACAAGTTTAATATCGTCACACTTTCACCAAAACAAATAAACGTTGTATGAAACAACAATTCTTTTTAAAGCTACTACTGGTATCCTTCATTTCATTTGGGTTAGCATCTTGCGGCAAATCAAATAAAGAAGGCAGAATGATCCCGAAGGAAGCAGGGTTCGTTATGCGAATTGATGGAAAATCATTGTCGGAAAAATTACCCTGGAGCGAGATCAAACAAAATCCAATATTTCAGCAGATGTATGGAGACAGCAACTTACCTGCTTCTCTAAAAAGTTTCCTAGACAATCCCGATAACGCAGGAGTTGATCCGGCTTCAGAATTTATGTTGTTTTCGGTCACTGATTCCCTGGGAGGTTATATTGGCTTTCAAGGAAATGTAAAAGATGAACCTGCATTTAAAAAATTCAACGGACAAGCAACAGAAAACGGAACTGCGAGTGAAAAAGATGGTGTGCAGTTTATAGCAAAAAATCAATTATGCATCGGCTGGACGAAAAAGAAATTCGTGTACATTCTGGATGCACCTCAAATGGCAAAAATGGATGAGCTCTCAGCAAGAATGATGAGGGATTCAATAACGCCAATCGAAAAATCAACAAGAAATATCAATGCAACCTGCAAAGCTATTTTCGACTTAAGTGAAAGTAACACACTTGCAAAAAATGAACACTTCTCCTCCCTAATGAATGATAAAGGAGATGTGCAGTTTTGGCTAAATGTGGAAGAACTTAATAAAAATAATCAAACGAATGGCGCTCTCGCCATGTTAAACCTCGACAAATTTTATAAAGGGAATGTGACAGCTGGAACATTAAATTTCGAGAACGGAAAAATCCAGGTGAACATGAAATCTTATGCGAGCGATGATATGCTAAAACTTTTCAAAGAATATGGTGGTGGTAAGATCAATGAAGACATGATCAAACGCATTCCCGGGAAAGACATTGTTGCGTTAATGGCTTTGAATTTTAAGCCTGAAGGAATCAGGGAATTGATCAAACTCACCGGTATGGACGGACTGATCAATATGGGTATTTCAAAACTTGGTTTTACAATGGATGATTTTATCAAGGCCAACAAAGGCGACATCGTTATTGGTGTTTCTGATCTTGTGTTCAAGACGGATTCTCTTGCTACAAAACAACGCAGCGACACTAATGTTGCTATTCAGACTAAACCATCGTTTAACTTCATTTTTTCTGCGGCTATTGGCGACAAAGACGCGTTCAATAAACTGGTTAATGCTGGCAAAAATCTCTCGAAAACGCCGATAATGGATAGTGGCAAAGCTCCTTTCGCATTTAACATGAACGGCACCTACTTTGCTTTAAGCAATTCAAAAGAAAACGTTGACAAATACCTGGGCACTGAAAAAACAAACTTTGACTTTATCAGCAAGATCAACGGCGAACCATTTGGCGGTTACGTTAATCTTCAATCTGTGCTAAAAAGTTTCGGTTCAGCCGATTTGAAAGATAGCGCGAAGACCATTGCTTATGAAGCTTCGCTTCAGATGTGGGAAAATATTTTATGGAAAGGCGGTAACTTCAAAGATGGTGCAGTGCTGCAAAGCATGGAAGTAAACCTGGTTGATAAAGCTACCAACAGTCTTAAACAAATGAATCAGTATTCCGCAAAACTTGCACCGGTCATGAAAGAAAATCATCGAAAAAAGAAAACAGAAAGCGTGGCACTCGATGGGTTTCCTGATCCGGAAAACAAGATCGATTCAAATGCGGTCAAATCCACTAACTAACTAAAGAATTTCTTCTTACTGCCAATTCATCCTTGAATTGGCAGTTTGTATATTTACTTATTGCATGCAAATTTTTCTACGCCAGGTGCGCCCAATTTTTCTTGAAGAAAGTAAAATCACAAACTCGGAGGTCTGGGATAAAACATTGCAGTTTAATAAAGGCGAACACCTGCACATCATTGCCCCGAGCGGGAGTGGCAAGACTTCACTCATTCATTTTTTATACGGGATAAGAAAGGACTATACAGGCAGTATTTTGTACGACTCCTTTGATATAACAAATTTTGATGCGGGTCGTTTTTCGGGCTGGCGGCAAAAACACCTGAGCATTGTGTTCCAGGATTTGCGTTTATTTCCGGAACACTCGGTACTACAAAATATCGAGATTAAAAGATCGCTCAATCCCTTTCATAGCGAAAACAAAATAGCTGAGATGGCAGATCGGCTAGGAATTGCTTCTAAACTCGACGTTAAATGCAGCACCTGCAGCTACGGCGAACAACAGCGGATAGCCATCGTAAGAGCCTTACAACAACCTTTCGACTTCCTGCTACTTGATGAGCCGTTCAGCCACCTTGATGAAAATAACCGGCAAAAGGCAATGGAATTAATGGAGGAAGAAAGCAGTCTCCGAAATGCTACCATCATACTGGCTGACCTGCGGGAAATTGAATATTTCAAACATGAAAGAAAAGTTCATTTATAATGATGATGTTTTATAAAAAAGAAATTACGAAATCAACTGAAGAGTTATGATCAACAAACATGAAGCATGAAGTTAAATTTCGCGACCATAGTACCCTTCCTTTCAAATGACCTAAGTAAACGGTCACGATTGATCAGTTATCTAGGGCTTGGTATCGGAGTGTTTATTTTACTGTGCTCGCTTCAGATGTACATTAATTTAAATGAATTATTAAAAGACAAAAGTGCACCCAAAGCAGGCGCTGATTTTCTTTCTGTGACTAAGCTGATTACCAATGAAAATATGGGGAAGAACAATTCGTTTTCTCCTGCCGATATCAATCTTTTAAAAAATCAACCCTTCATCGAAGCGGCAGCGCCGCTGATCTCGAATCAATTCCGCGTTAAGGCCAGCGCAGGAAATATTATTCCATTCAGTACTGATCTTTTTCTCGAGTCTGTTGATGAAGCGTTCATTGATACTGTGCCGCCTGATTTTAAATGGGAACAGGGACAGGTTGATGTGCCGATTATTTTTTCTTCAGATTTCATGGAAATGTATAATGTTTTCGCGCCAAGCCAGGACCTTCCTCAGCTCTCTGAAAAAACGATGTCCTCGGTAAATATTATCCTGGAATGTTACACACCTTTCGGTGTGAAAAATTTTCGGGCAAGGATCGTTGCACTTAGCGACCGGATAAATTCCGTTCTTGTTCCCCACAATTTTTTAACCTGGGCAAATAAAAATTTCGGCGGTGTATCGAATGTAAACGCCTCAAGGGTTTACATAAAAACAAAAGATGCGAATAACCCCGATTTAATCAACTTTCTTGAAAGCAATGGACTAAGGGTCAATAAGGATAAAACAAAATTCGGAAGGGTAAAAAAAGTTCTGCAGGGAGTGGTGACAGGTATCGGCTCTTTTGGTTTGCTTGTCGTGATTTTATCACTGGTATTATTTTCTTTTTACCTGCAGCTGATGATTGCAAAAAGTAAAGATAATCTGCAGCTCTTATTATTGCTGGGCTTCTCGCCTCAGTGGCTCGGAAAAACCATGACCAAAAAATGGCTGCCGGTTTATGCTTTCATAAGCCTCGCCGCTCTGCTATGTGTTTGTATTTTCCAGTTCGCATTTCAACGTTTCCTGGCACAGGCTGGTCAGCAACTTTCAATTTGGGTTCACTGGTCTATAATATTATTGGCAATGGCGCTTTTTGTGTTGTCAATGATCACAAACTACCGGCTGATTCGAAAATTATTGATGCGGTTATAAACCTTCGAAAATGACAGAGGCACCTTGTCCTACACCTACGCACATTGTAGCAAGTCCGAACCTTCCCTTACGTTTTTTTAATTCGTGTAGTAAAGTGGTGCTTATCCTAACTCCGCTACACCCGAGCGGATGCCCCAGCGCAATGGAACCACCATTAACGTTGACTTTTTCCAGGTCAAGCCCGAGATCGTGAATGCAGGCGATTGACTGAGCGGCAAAAGCTTCATTCAACTCGATAAGGTCCAAATCCTGAACTGAAATAGAAGCTCGTTGCAGTGCCTTGTTCGTCGCAGGCACTGGCCCGATACCCATGATCGAAGGATCTGCTCCAGCCACCGCCATACTTACTACTCTTGCCAATGGCTCCAATTGATACTGTTTAACGACTTTTTCGCTGGCTAGCAACATAGCTGCCGCTCCATCGTTAATCCCACTACTATTTCCCGCGGTGACAGTTCCATCTTTTACAAATGCCGATCTTAACCCAGCTAATTTTTCGAGAGAGGTTTCGCGTGGATGCTCATCATGTTGAAAAGTGAAGCGCTGGAGACCTTCGCCAACTTCCACGGGGACCAGTTCTTCGCGAAATCGTTGCCGGCCTTTCGCCCGGGCAAATTTAAGTTGACTTTCCAGCGCAAATAGGTCCTGCGCCTGTCGGCTGATATTCCATTGGCGGGCGACGTTTTCCGCTGTTTCTCCCATACTGTAGGGATGATGTAAGGCTGAAAGGCGGGGATTGATTAACCGCCACCCCATCGTAGTATCAAAAAGCTGCTGCTCACGTGAGAAAGCAGCTGGTGATTTTGGCATCACATAGGGAGCTCTGGTCATATTTTCCACACCGCAGGCGATGTATAGTCCACCGTCACCTGCCATGATTGCCCTGCTTGCATCCATGATTGCCTGCAAACCAGAAGCGCACAACCTGTTAACCGTTGTTCCCGGGACACTGACCGGCAACCCCGCAAGCAATGCTGCCATACGGGCCACGTTTCGATTGTCTTCTCCACTTTGATTGGCAGCCCCTGCTACCACATCTTCAACCTGGCTTGGATCGACGTTTGGATTGCGTTTTAGCAATTCAACAATTACATGCGCAAGCAGATCATCCGGACGAATGGTACTCAGCGAGCCGCCGTATTTTCCTATGGGGGTTCTAACGGCGTCAATAACATACACTGTTTCCATAAAAAGAATTAAAGATTTACACTTAGCAGCCAGACAACGCGATAGTAGCTCTGCCGAAATATTCAGACGTGAAGTTAAAGGCTGTCGCCTATTAGATTTTTACTTTGCTGCCCCCGCGATCTGAAAAATCCGAAAGAATTGAATAAGTAAAGAAACAGAAGAGAAAATACCCGAGAAAGGATATGGCATAATCAGTCGCGAACAAGCTTGCTACCCCCAAAGCTGTAGCTGCTAGGGCGATGATTTGCGAGAACTTATTTTTAAATCTGATTGAAAATAAAACACCTGATACGATGATCCCCATAAGTAAAGCCACCTTGAAATACACAAAAAACACATCGTCAAAATCATAAAGATTCGCACCAAAAAATAAGGACATGAACCCGGTAAATGCGGCGGCAAGAACCATTGTCCGAAAAAGAGGCCGTGACATTTTAAACGCACTCAACAAATAACATACAAAGATGAAACAGAAAAAAGAGGTGATTGAAGGAAACCAATTGTCGGCAGAACCGCTTCCGGAAATTTTTGGAACAGGCAGGTAGAAACGAATCACCAGCATGCAAAGAGTTAGTGCTGCAAAGGCTAAAGCGACTTGAATCAAAATTAGTCGGCGTGATGGCAGGGAAAGGCTTGCGGGACCGTAAGCATTTCCGACTTTCCCCACAGAGGTTCGGAGGTAGATGATAAAAGAAAAAAGGAGGCAATATGATCCGAAAAGTTCCGAACCTTCTTCCAGCAACAAGAAGAAAATCGGACGGCGCCACGTTGCCTGGTTTGCAGCTGCTTTCATAGATTCAATTTCGAAATTCTCCTGGAGGGGATTACTTAAAAACAGCAATACACCTAGAACTGCAAGGCCCAAGGCAGCCCAATTGCGAAAAAACTTAAGCAGGAAGAAGATCATCATAAAGATGCCTACGGCGCCTACCAATAAATAAAAAATATACCAACCGCCTCCGCTCATTCCTTCGCCCGCTGATTTAAACAGCGTGGAGTCGCCAATAACCTCGTGGAATGACCCCATTTCGTCAAATGACAAGGTGTTGAATATCAATGAAAACATTATCCAACCCAAGTTTAATACCCGGTTCCAAAAAGATTTAAGCCGCTGGTTATCGGCAAGAAAGCAAAGGCCGGCCGCAACTCCAACTAAAAAAAGCAACATTGATGAGTACCATGAAGCGGCCACATTCTCAGTTCCCAAATTCAACTGTGTAACCAGGCGTTTAACCGGGTTTGGCGCACTCGTTAGTAAAGTACCATTGTACAACCATGTGCCCAGGAGGAAAAAAATGATCAGCCCAAAAAGCAGGACCAATACCTGGTGTAATTTCTTGAAATTGAGTTGAATGGATAACTGCTTGAATTTTTCCTGCATGGAGCTTCTGAATTTTATTGCCCTACTATAACTGATTAAAAACGTCAAAATTGTATCAGGCTGAAATATATGTCTAAGCCTCGCACATGTCCAACTAAAACTATGGCACCGCAAGCCGGTTTCTAAATGATCCGAATTGTTTTACGCACGTATTAACAGTTTCGTCAATTTGAAGGCGGGCTCAGTTTCTTATCTTTGCGGCATGATAGCAGTAAAACCGAACATTCGTCATATGTCCCTTGAACAACTCACTGAGTATTTTTTAGGTCTTGGTGAGAAGAAATTCAGGATAAAGCAGGTGTACGAGTGGATCTGGAAAAAAAATGCGCAAAGTTTTGATGACATGACTGATTTGTCGAAAGAGTTGCGCCAGAAATTAGCGGAAAACTTCGAATTCAACGCTTTAAAAGTTAATACCACCCAGTTCAGCAGCGATGGCACCGTGAAATCACGGTTTATGACACACGATGGTCATATGATAGAGGGTGTATTAATTCCAACTGAAAAACGAAATACAGCCTGCGTCTCATCGCAAATCGGCTGTAGTTTGAGCTGTAAGTTTTGTGCTACCGGTACCATGGACAGGAAACGTAACCTCGATTTCGATGAGATCTACAACCAGGTAGCGCTAATCAATCAACAGTCTGAAAAAACTTTTGACAAGAAGTTGTCGAACGTTGTGTTTATGGGTATGGGTGAGCCTTTATTAAATTACAAGAATGTTTTAAAAGCCATAGATAAGCTTATTTCAAATGATGGCATGGCTATGAGTCCTAAGCGCATCACCGTTTCAACGGCCGGAGTTGCCAAGCAAATAAAACAATTGGGAGACGACAAAGTGCGATTTAACCTTGCGCTTAGTCTACATGCGGCGGATGATAAGAAACGCAACGACATCATGCCAATCAACGAAAGCAACAGCATAGCCACCTTGATCGAGGCACTCAACTATTTTTACGACAAAACAAAAAACGACATAACCCTCGAATACATCCTATTCAAAAATCTTAATGATTCCATTGAAGATGCTGAGGCGTTAACAAAGATCTATCGGCAAGTACCCACCCATCTGGTAAATGTGATTGAATATAATCCGATTGAGGGTGGGAGGTTTACAAAGCCTGACGATGAAACGACACAGCGCTTTACAGATCACCTTGCAAAAAACCGGGTGAATGTTCGGGTTAGAAGGAGCCGCGGAAAAGATATTGACGCTGCTTGCGGTCAATTGGCAAACAAAGGCAACTAAGTTTCTCCATTATATTTTATAAAACAGCCCACGAATATTTGTGGGCGTTTTTGTTTCCATCCTTTAACCTAAAGGCTACCCACGGTGAATGCCTTCTAATTTGCTATCGGCTTTAACATTTCTTTTCTCTCACCACTTTAAACTTTCGAACGCGTTAGGTATCTATTACCCTATAGATATCAACCTTTAAATTAATAATATGAAAAAATTAATAGTAACTGCCATTGGATTTACCGCCTTGCTTTTTTCCGCACAGGCCCAGGAAACACGTAAACAAAACAATCAATCCGGCCAGCGCCATGAAAAACATCACATGGCCAAGGAATTGAATCTTACCGAAGCCCAAAAAGAACAGTTGAAAACAAACCGGGAGTCAATGCGGGCCCAACTGGCTGATTTAGAAAAAAACGACCAGTTAACTGTCAAAGAATACAGGTCAAAAAAAGCTGAGATCCAAAAAGATCAAAAGGCTAAGATGGATAACATTTTAACAGAGGAGCAGAAACAAAAGTTTGCTGCAACAAAAATGGGACGTCATGGTAAAGACGGCAAGCACCGTTCTTTTAACCCCGATCATTTGAAGGCTTCGCTCAATCTTAGCGATGACCAGGTGACCCGACTGAAACAAAACCGGGAGCAAAAAAAAGCGGCACTTCAGTCTATCCGTGAAGACAAACAATTAACGCCCGAACAGAAAAAGGAAAAGATGAATGCAGTGAAGAGTCAATCGAAAACCTTTTACAAGGAAACGCTCACTCCGGATCAATATGAAAAAATGGAGTCGATGAAAAAAGATCGCGTAAAAAAAAGTCGTAAATAAAGCTAATAAACCCCTTCTCATACAAGGCGCCTCACAAGGGCGCCTTTACCCATTTTAGTCCGACGACATATAATCCAGGGCTGGCTCGCATTTCATTCACCAGGGCACTAAATATAATTTGTTACCTTCACGGCTCACCCCTGTTGAAATAACAGTAAAACACTTCTCGTCATGAGCCAGTCGCATTTCCAAAAATTTACCCCAAAAAAAAAGAACAGCTTAGTCAAAGAAGAATTCAGGCAAGCCAAAAAGAAAGCGAAAAAAGAACGCGCCGCAGCGATCGACCGCCGCTTTGAAGAAAAGAGACAACTTAAGGCAGCTGCAAAGAATGCCCCGGCTCAACCGGCCGCACCCGCTAAGTCGCGTGAAAGTAAAGTGAAGGCTATCGAGTCAAACTTTAAGCAAGTGCAAAAGATTGAAGCGATTAAAAATCAATTTGCTCCCGAGGAACAGAAACCCGCTCCCACCGTTAACCGCGGGGGAGGAAGAACTCCTTTAAAAGGCGGTGCAAAACCAGAAGTTGCAAGCGAAATGCCACTGAACAAATTCCTTGCGCATTGTGGTGTGTGTAGCCGTAGAGATGCTGTGACCCTTATTAAGGAAGGAAAGGTAAAGGTTAACGGCACCGTGATTTTGGAACCAGCTTTTAAAGTGTCGGAAAAAGAGGAAGTTATTTTTAACGGCAAAAAACTATTTGTCAGCAAAAACCTGGTGTACATCTTACTTAACAAGCCTAAAGATTACATCACCACCACAGACGATCCGCAGGGTCGTAAAACGGTTTTGCAATTAACAAAAATGGCGACGACCGAAAGGATCTATCCTGTTGGTCGCCTCGATAGAAACACTTCAGGTGTGCTGCTGCTTACAAACGATGGCGAGTTAACTCAAAAATTGTCTCATCCTAGTTACAATATCACGAAAGTGTATGAAGCTAAACTGGACAAGTCCCTCACCAAGGCTGACTTTGATAAGATATTGTCGGGGATAAAACTTGAGGATGGAGAAATAAAAGCAGACTCGCTTGCGTATGCAGATTCTAAGGATAAATCTGTCATTGGAATTGAGATACATAGCGGGAGAAATCGTATTGTGCGCAGGATTTTTGAACACCTCGGTTACGATGTGAAAGGGCTCGACAGGGTAATGTATGCAACACTCACAAAAAAAAATGTGGAAAGAGGCAAGTGGCGTTTCTTAAGTGAAAAAGAAGTTCGGCTCCTGAAATATTTGAATGCGTCTCATAAAAAAACTGTTGCTCCGGCAAAAAATATTGAACCAAAGAAAACTCCAGCCCGGGAAAAATGACAGAAGAAATAAATAACAACAAGGAAAAGAACGTTCAGCAAGGAAAAGGTTTGAACAAGGCGTGGATCATTTTTGAAAATGAAGCATT
>JAURWD010000219.1 GCA_030655145.1 Ferruginibacter sp. | reverse complement strand
AGTTATTTCGAAATGATCAGCGGAACTTTTTACCAGGTCAACCCTAAATCGACAGATATGCGCATTCAATCATTTTTCTTCCCGGTTGTTATATCCCTCTACCTGCTGCACTCCTGTGCTGAGCCAGTGAAGGAGGATAGTTCAACCACCGTTGCGACCGAACAAACAAAAGAAACTTTTTCAATCAGTGGCCTGGTGGCGGAAGCGAAAAAGGTTCCTGACTCAGTGATCGCCTCCCTCAACGCCCAACATCACCAATTGAAAGTATTGGAACAGCGAACAGTGCCCGGACCATTTGTGCCTGCAGAGATGAAATATTTTTCAAGTCACGCGGTTAAACTTGATCAGCTTCCCGTGATCAATCCCGGGCCGGGAGAGTATGTGCACGTGATGGAGGGCCAGCATCATGGCTATAAAAATCTTACGATCGGGATCACGGAAACGTACCCCGGCGGTGCGCCACCAATGCATTCCCACGACGGGGAAGAATCGCATGTGTTGTTGGAAGGCGATATCCTGTATGCCCTGGGCGACACCATGTTTACGATCAAGGCGCCCTATATGGTGAACATCCCGCCGGGTGTACCGCATGCGTTTAAAAATATTGGAAAAAAGACAGCCAACATGGTCGTGATTTTCCCGACTAACATCTGGAAATACGACGTATTAGATTTCTTCCCTTTTAAGACGGATACGGCGCAACATGTTTCCCGCTTCAAAAAATTTAAGCAAAGCCTGGCTAAAAAAAATCGGGAGGATAGACCGGCCGGTAGTTAGTATCTATCAATTGCTGCAGCACTAACGCTGACGTAGAAACGAAATGGTAAGGTTGGAGTAACGCGCAATAGGGATCGACAGAAAAAGTTTCAGGATTTTACGAAAGTTATTTGATGTTGCCGGGCGATGCTCACCATTCAGCTGTTCAAACGTGCGACGCCAATGAAGCTGAAGAGCGAACTGAAGCCTGAAACAAAAAAACAGCTAACCATCGCCTAATGAGGTTTCTTTTTTTCACCTTGTTTTGAATGCATGTATTCGGTAGGAGTGATGTTAAATTGCTTCTGGAAATTTCTTGCAAAATTGCTCTGCGAACTAAACCCAACCATGTAGGATATTTCGTAAATTTTATGATCTCCTTCGGCCAGTAGTTCGGCTGCTTTTTTCAGGCGCGTGATGTTGATGACCTCAATCGGGGTGAGCACCGAGATGTCTTTGATCTTACGATAAAGCGTGATGCGGCTCATGTTCATGATCTTCGCCAGCTTCTCCACATCAAGATTTACATCTTCCATGTTTTTGCAAATTGTATCATTCAGGGTTTCAAGAAATCGTTCATCTGCTTTGGAATGCGCCATGCTCTTGATGTGTACGAGGGGCGAATTTGCAAAGTACTCCCGCACCATGTTTCGATTGTTTAGGAGGCTTGCGATCTGTGCCTGCAAATGTTCTTTTGAAAATGGCTTTTCGATGTAGGCATCGGCACCGAGTTCCAATCCTTCGACTTTTGACTGAATCGTATTTTTCGCGGTCAGGAGTATGACCGGGATGTGCGAATATTCAATGGTCGTCTTAATGATCTTGCATAATTCAAAGCCATCCATCACCGGCATCATCACATCGCTTATCACTAACTGCACGGCCGCTGTTTCCAATGCCTGCAATGCCTGGCGCCCATCCTCCGCTTTTATGATGGCGTACTTTGAACTCAAGGTTCGTTCGAGAAACTCGAGTATCTCTTCATTGTCGTCGACAAGGAGAATAATGGGTAGCAATACGCTCGTCATTTTAGTTTAAATTTTGCTTTTGTGAAGCCGTCCGTTTTTAGCGGGATTGTCAATACAAATACATTGGAAGGGGGCTGTTGTTCTTTCAGGTACAGCTTCCCGCCGTGAAGTTCCGCGAGTGACCTGGCCAATGCAAGGCCCAGGCCGGTACCTTGTTTTTTTATCACTTCTTTTAACCGATAAAATGGCTCAAAGATCTTCTGACTCATATCTTCCGGGATCAATGGCCCGTCATTAAAAAATTCGATGATAAAACTGTCGGCTTGGTCAGTATCAAGCAGCAAACGTACGGTAACATTGGCTTCCGCGTATTTGATCGCATTGTTGTACAGGTTGCTCAGGATCTTATTCAATGCTTCCTCGTCGGCAAAGGCGACCACTTCTTCGGTTGGTACTTCAATAGTGTACTGCAGTTTTTTCTTGTGTGCCAGGTTGGCGAACGTTTGGTGAAAATCCTGGAGCAGGTCGGTAATGTTTACCCTGGCGAAATTGATGCTAAAGCCTTTTGTTTCTGTTTGCCTAAAATCGAGGATCTGCGTGATGAGGGCGATGAGGCGATTGGTATTTCGATCCATTGTTAACACATCGTCTTTAATTTCGGGTACCTGTTCAACTTTTTCCAACAGGTTGTCCACGGGCCCTTTTATCAAGGTTAGCGGTGTGCGGATCTCGTGTGCAACATTGGTAAAGAAATCAATTTTCGCCTCATAAATTTCTTTCTCTTTTTTGTCTTGCACGATGATGTGATAGGTCCTTAATAAGTACCACCCAAGTACCGCCGCTAAAATGATGTATAGGAGGTAGGCCCACCAGGTTGCCCAAAACGGCGGCAGGATCCGGATGATGAGTTGCTTTTCCTGTTGTCCCCAAACACCATTGATTGCGGCCTTTAGCCGGAACACGTATTTGCCCGGCGCAAGGTTGGTGAAATATATTTTCCGGTTGGGTTTTATGTCTGTCCATTCTTTATCCAGGCCCTTTAAAAAATACCGGTATGCCGTCATCTCTGGCGATATGTACCCGAGCGCAGCAAAGTCGATGCTGATGGAAGACTGGTCGTACGGCAGCGTTATCTCATCAGTGAAAATGATCGATTGCTTGAGGAAGGAACTGTCTTTGTCGATCTCCAGTTCTTTGTTCTTTACCTGGAAGGCGGTGATATAAACAGGAGGGGTAGACGCAGTATGCCTGAATGCGTCCGGCCGAAACCGGATCATGCCTTTTACACTTCCAAAGTATAAGTTTCCATTATCATCTTTATAGCCTGAATTGTAATTGAACTGGTCATTTAAGAGTCCATTGTCCTTTGTGTAGATAATAACAGCGGCTGAACCCGGATCGTATTTTACAAGCCCTCTAGAGGTTGTGATCCATAATTGCTGCGCATCGTCCTCCAGTACTTTGAAAATAAAATTACTTGGCAAACCTTGTTGCGTTGTTACGCTGCTAAAAGTTTTTCTCGCCGAATCCAGCTTGATGAGCCCGCCACCTTCCGTCGCAATCCACAAATTCTTTTTGCTGTCTTCAAACAAGGCATTGATGATGTTATTGGTAAGCCCGTTTTCGACAGCCGGGTCGGTATCAAAATGACCGTGTTCGTTGGTGCCGGGTTTAAAATAGAAAACGCCGTTGCCATGTGTGCCCACCCAAATGGTTCCTGCTTTATCTTCCAGCAAGGCCGCGACAAAAATATTTTCTGCCACCGCCGTTATTTTATCAAAGCCATTTAGTTGTTTATTGAAATGATAGATACCGGCACCCGTGCCAACATAGATTTCACTGGAACGGGTTTTCAGCATGGTGACAATAAAGCTATTTTTCAATTCATGTTTGCCCGGGCCCGATTCGTAGTGCCTGATCACCTTGCCGGATTGTACGTCCATGATGTCGAGCCCATAGTCGAACAAGCCGATCCACAACTCCTTGCCGGAAACCAGCAAGCCATGAATGTTTGAGTAGGCAATGTCTGTGCGTTTGCCCGAAGGTTTGAATTGCGTAATGGCCCCGGTAGCTAAATTTAATTTGTTGAGACCGGCATCTTCAGTTCCGATCCACAGATTTCCAATACTGTCCTCGCAGATCTCGCGAACGGCGCTACCACTGATCGAACTGCCGGAATTGTCGGGGAAGTATTTTCGGAACACAGTGTACTGCTCCGAATAATAGTTGATGCCGCCGAAATAAGTGCCCGCCCAGATACCTCCCTCAGAATCCTTGCATAAGGAATACAAGGCGTTATCGGAGAGTGAGTACGGGTCAAGTGATTTCTTTTTCAGGTTCGTAAATTTTCCCGTTGAATTGTCGAGGATAAAAATGCCCGATTCAGATGCAAACCAAAACTCATCACCCTTATACCGGGCAATGTCGCGGATGTGAACGGTCGTTTTGTCTTCGTTGTAAGTGAGAATATCTGTGTATGTTTTTGACGCAAGGTCAAACTTCTTTAATCCCTGGCTTGCAGTGCCGACAAATATGGCGCGGTTACTATCCGCATATATTTTTTGTATCCAATTGGATATGGCGGCAGGGGAGTGTTCAAAAACATTGTATGCCTGGAATTTTTTCTGGGCCGCATCATACCGTTGCAGGTAACCGTTTGGTGTTGAGATCCAGATTTCTCCATCCTGCGTTTTTGTGATCGCCGTTGCCTGGAAAAAATTCGCTTCCGGAAAACGTGTGAGTGTTTTTGTGTTGAAATCATAACGGCAAAGCATAACCGCTGATATGAACCAGAGTTGCCCGTTATTATCTAACTGCATGTTATTGATCCAGGCGAGGGAATCAATAAAACTTACCAGCGATTCTGTTTGGCGGTCAAAATAAAAAAGTCCTTTCTGGCTGCCGACCCAGAGGGTGTTTTTTCGATCCACGGTCATCGAAGTGATCATGTCGGGCGTCATGCTAAACCCGACGTTGCGAATGTTGTACTGTTTGAAGTGATAGCCGTCAAAACGATTCAATCCATCCTTCGTTCCAAACCAGAGAAAGCCCGACGAATCCTGGGTGCTGCAGAAAACAGTGTTGTTGGAAAGGCCATTCTCCACCTGGTAGTGCCTGAAATAATATGACTGCGCTTTCGCTGGAATCCATTTCCAGAGCAGGATTGCAAGCAAAAGCAGCGAGGTGAAATTATGTGTGGATCTTCTCAAGAGTTCAAGTGATAATAAAGAACATTACAAACATCAGCAGCAGTAGAAATCTTCAGTTAGTGTCGCATATTCGAAGTTGTTATCTCAAAAATTAAATGAAACATTTTGAGAACATTATGATACGCAAGGAATGAACGCCTCCAAAAATATGATTTTATTTTACGCCATAATTAAAAGTAAGATTAACGACTGAAATTAATTATGTAAACGATTACACCATTATTAACTCACCAATTACTCGCTACATGAAATCCCCTACAATGCGTTTTTCGCCTTGCATTGCGCTTGCTGCAATTAGCTTTTGGCAGAAGAAAAAAATGCTGCTGTTTTTGTTTTTCTTTTTTACCACAGCTTCCGCTGTATACTCGCAGGACAAGTCAGTGACTATTACCGGTGTTGTAAAAGATAGCGCCGGGCTACCCATGCCAAATGTTACTGTCACGGAAAAAGGTAAAAATTCCGCCTCCGTTATTACCAATGAGTCGGGTACGTTCACGATCAGGGCATCTAACAGTCAGACGACGTTGGTGTTCTCGTCTGTCGGTTACCAGCTTGTGGAAATAAAAGCTGCGGGCAGAACAAACATCGTGGTCGCACTGGAACAAACGAAACAAAATATGGATGAAGTTGTCGTGATAGGTTACGGCAGCAAGACGAAGCAATCCATAACAGGCGCGGTTTCCAGCGTTACGTCGAAGGACCTCGATCGGGTCCATGGCGGTTCAACCGTAAGCTCCGGCCTTGCAGGCAAATTGCCTGGGGTAACATTTCGTATGCCTGATGGAAGACCCGGCGCCAGCGCCAACATCCAGATCAGGAACATGGGTGATCCTCTGTATGTAATCGATGGCATTCAACAGGATGCCGGCCAGTTTAATAACCTTGCGCCCAACGATATTGAAAGCATCACCATCTTGAAAGATGCTTCGGCAGCTATCTACGGTGTACGTGCAGCGAATGGCGTTGTCGTGGTTACCACGAAGCAAGGCAAACGTAACTCAGCAAATACCATCAATGTAAATCTTTATACGGGTGCTCAAAATTGGGCTCGCTTCACAGATGTGCTTACTAACTCCTACGATTACCAGCGCTACCGCGCCGAAGCCGAAGTAAACCGTTACGGCAGTACCAACATCACGCCTGACGTGCTCGAAAAGTGGAAGCAGGGCACTGAAGCTGGATATGATAAAAGTTTCAACTGGAGAGATTTTATCATCAAGAAAAACTCGCCGCTGTATTCTGCCAACATCAATTTCACCGGTGGCACAGACAAACTAAATTATTATGTTTCCGGCACACGCTTGTTTCAAAATTCAGTGTTGGGAAGAGAGTACAAATTCGGCCGCACCAACCTTCAGTCAAACATCAATGCACAGATTGCGAATGGGTTAAAGATCGGTCTTGCCGTCAACGGTCGCATCGAAACAAGGGATAATCCAGGTGTTCCAGGCGGCGATGATTATTGGCTGGCTCGTTTTGCGATCCTGCGCAATACGCCATTGGAACGGCCGTATGCAAACGATAATCCTGAATACCTGAACGACATCAAACACAATGAAACAAACTGGGCCTATTTGAACTATAAAAATGCCGGTCGGTTTCATAATGACTGGAGGGTATTGCAGGCAAATGCTACACTCGAATATGAAGTACCCTTCATCAAAGGTCTTACCCTGCGGGGATTGTACTCCTACTACATTGCTGATTACCTGTTCAACAATCACGAGTATACTTACGATACCTACACGCATAATCCAGGTGATGATACTTACCAGAGAACAGGTGGAAGTATTAACCCATGGAGAGAACGCGAGCAGGTAAAACAGATCAATATCAGCACCCAGGGACAGGTGAACTATAATAATAAATTTGGCAATCACTCCATTGGCGCAACCTTCGTTGCTGAACGAATCAAGAACCAACGTCTACGGAACTGGATCCATTCTGTGCCTACCACGAATGCACTGCCGCTCATTTATTTTGCGACTGCAGATCAGTACCAGGATAGTGATGATCGCCAGGCAAGAATCGGGTACATCGGAAGATTCAACTACAATTTCTCTAATACTTATTTTCTCGAATTATCGGCTCGTCGGGATGCATCCTATTTGTTTGCCCCGGCTAACCGGGTTGGCTATTTCCCAAGTGCTTCTGCAGGTTGGAGAGTTACCCAGGAAAGGTTTATGCGCAATTGGTTAGGCAACACCAATATCCTTTCTGAGTTCAAGATCAGGGGTTCGTATGGTGAGTTGGGAGATGATGGAAATGCGCTCGGGTTACCGGCTTACAGCTACATCGCCGGTTACAACTACAACACGGGCATAAGCATCTTAAATGGTCAGCCGATCATCACTTCAAATGATCGTGGTGCACCAACAACAAACATCACCTGGCTGAAAAGTAAGATCACGGATATCGGTGTTGACTTCAGTATGTTCAACGGAAAGATCACCGGTTCCTTCGATTATTTCTACCGGAAACGTAGCGGTCTTCGCGGTGTTAAAACCGACGTGTTGGTTCCGGTTGAAATCGGCTACGCCTTACCGAATGAGAACCTTAACAGCGATGCGCAGTACGGCAGCGAAGGATCATTAAGCTACAATGGAAAACTGGGAGATCTCCAGTACCAGGTTGGTGGAAATCTTTCCTACACACGTTCAAAATATTTGTCCCGCTACAATCCAACTTTCTTTAACTCCTGGGATCAGTATCGTAACTCCGACATCGGCAGGTACACAAGGATCGATTGGGGTTATGAAGTATCCGGCCAGTTTAAAACACAGGAAGAAATTAATAACTACACCGTCAACATCGACGGTCAAGGTAACAGAACCTTACTGCCTGGTGATCTCATTTACAAAGACATTGACGGTGATGGTAAGATCACAGGTTTTGACCAACGCCCGATCGGTTATGGTTCAGGTGTTCAACCAAACATCAACTTCGGTTTCAACATCGCACTGGCTTATAAAGGCATTGAGTTTCACGCCGATTTTTCCGGGGCTTCTGGTTATACCTGGTTTCAAAACTGGGAAACAAGATGGGCATTTCAAAACGATGGCAACCTGAATACGATCTTCGAAGACAGGTGGCACCGCGAAGATCTCTACGATCGCAACAGCGCCTGGATCCCGGGTAAGTACCCGGCCTTGCGCTACAACGAAGGCGGTCACAGTAACTACAATCGTTCCTCAACTTTCTGGGCACACAACGTGAGTTACCTGCGTGCCCGCACGATCGAGTTGGCGTACACCCTGCCTACAAGCTGGATGAACCGCATTAAGGTCGTGAAGCGTGCCCGTTTCTACCTCAATGGTTACAACCTGTTTTCCATCGATAATGTACACCAGTACAACATTGATCCGGAAGTAAACGATGACAACGGTCTCCAGTTTCCGCAGAACAAATTTGTCAACGCAGGCGTGAACATTACTTTTTAATCTAACTCAAGCTTCATTCAATGAAAAATATATATAAACTTTTACTGGCCGCAACCGTACTCAGTATGGGAGGCTGCAAGAAAGATAGTGAGTTCCTGAACGTGGAGCCTACCTCCATTATCACCACCGACCTGGCATTTTCAAATCCTGCGAATGTCTTGTCTGTCCTTGGCGATTTGTATAACCGCCAGGTAGATTTTTCAACGGTGAAAGACTGGTATTCCATGGCAGATTTCAGCGAAAGTTTTCCTTCTGAAAATGGTCGCGCCTTCCTGGTGCAAAGGAACGGTTGGGGTTATGGAGAATGGGGTACCTGGGACTACGGTTACATTCGCCAACTTAACCTGTTTTTAGAGCGGTTGGAAATTTCTACCTCCCTCACCGCACCGGATAAGGCGAAGTTCAAAGCCGAGGGCAGATTTCTGCGTGCGAATTATTATTTCGAAATGACCAAAAGATTAGGAGGTGTTCCGCTGATCCTAACTCCTTTATCTTATGACTTCAGTGGCAAAACCGATGACCTGCAATATGCAAGATCGAAAGAATCGGAGATGTATGATTTTGTGATCAGGGAAGCTGAGGAGATCAAAGGTGATCTGCCAACCGACGGAAAAGCAAATGCTACGGACGCAGCAAGGGCTACAAAAGGTGCGGCCATGGCCATGCAGGCAAGAGCCGCGCTGTATGCGGGTTCTATAGCAAAATATGGCGCCAGTACACCACAGGTATCGTTACCCGGTGGAGAAGTAGGCATCCCGGCGAATATGGCAGTTGCCTATTACACAAAGGCACTTGCTGCGGCAAAGGAGATCATTTCCGGCACAGTTGGAAACTATGGCTTGTATCAAAAGAAAGCTGACCTGGCTGATAACTTCTCCAGTATTTTTATCGATAAGGGAAACAACCCGGAAGCCATCTTTATTGAAGACTTTAAATTAAAAAGCGGCAAGGTGCATTATTTCACCGGCTGGAACCAACCCCGCTATGGCGCGGAAGAAGAAGAGGGTGGCCGCATCAATCCCTCTCTGAATTTCGTTGAGTCTTTTGAAAAATTAGACAACAGCTTTGCACCCATTCCCATCACCGACGGAAGTGGTAACCCGATCTATTACAGCAGCCAGGTTGATCCATTTGCAGGAAGAGACGCACGGCTTGCGGGTACGGTGATGTTACCGGGAACTTCTTTTAAAGGAAGACCGGTCGATATCTGGAACGGCTACCTGCTTGCCGACGGATCTGTTTTCAGTGGCGATGACAGGGGGCAGCAAAAAGTGCTTCCAGGTACAACAGGCCTGAGACAGGTTGTTGGGTTCGATGGTCCTATCAATGCAAAAGAATTTACAGCTCAAAGTGGTTTTTATCTCAGGAAGTATCTTGATCCAGCAATTGGCTCCGGGTCACGTGGAACCAATAGTGAGTTGCCGTTTATTCGTTACCGTTATGCGGAGGTTTTATTGAATGCTGCCGAAGCCGCTTTCGAATTGGGTATGTCAGCAGATGCCGCCGGTTACATGAACCAGGTGCGGGCCAGGGCCGGTTTAACCACACCACTAACCCCGGGTGAAATTACTTTTGATCGCATCGTTCATGAACGCAGGGCTGAACTTGCCTTTGAAGGACATGTGTTGTTTGATCACAAACGCTGGAGAATCGCACACCAGGTTTGGGATGGCAACAAAATGTCACCGGCTGAACTGGTAACAAACATTGGCAAGGCAACAAAACGCAATACTCAACCATACGCTTTGTGGGCTTACAAATACTTTAACCCAGGTAATGCCAATGATGGAAAATGGGTTTACAGGATCGTGCTTCCATCACTCGTTACAGGCGCTAATAACTTCCAGTTTGGAAACTACTATTCAGCCATCGGCGACGATATCCGGGCAAATAACCCGAAGATCGTACGGCAACCAAACCAATAATGTTCAATAACAAAACCATGCACCATTGGGTTACCAAACGTTGGTGAAAAAACGCAAACAACTCAACTAAAAATAATCAAGATGAGAATCAAATTTCAGTTTATCGGGATGCTCGCACTAATGATCAGTGCTGCCTCTTGTAAAAAAGACAACTTCGACGCTCCAACATCCAGCCTCAAGGGTAAACTTGTTTACCAGGGTGAGGCCATCAACGTCGAGCACGATCGGGTACCATTCGAATTATACCAATATGGTTTTGGAAAAGTTGGCGCCATCGTTCAAACCTTTGCGCAGGATGGAACTTATTCTTCACTCCTGTTTAACGGTACCTTCAAGCTTATTGTGCCGAACGGCCAGGGGCCTTTCAAATGGAAGCAAACCGCTGCCGGTGCACCGGACAGTGTTACGATCAACATGAATGGAAGCCAGGTGCTTGACCTGGAAGTAACCCCTTACTACCTCATCCGAACTCCGCAGATCACTGCTGCCGGCGGTAAGGTGATGAGCAATTTCAAGATTGAAAAAATTGTAACAGATGCAACGGCCAAAGACATCGAGAATGTAACGCTGTATGTAAACAAAACACAGTTTGTTTCTGGCGCAGACAATATCGCAAATACTGGCATTGGTGGTGGCGCCATTACCGACCTCAATAATGTTATCCTCAGTGCAACCATCCCGAACATTGTACCAACGCAAAATTTTGTTTTCGCCCGCATCGGTCTCAAGATTGCAGGTGTTGAAGACCGGATCTTTTCACCCGTGGTGAAACTGACTTTCTAAGATTGCTGAAGGAATAGGTGACACGCTGAAATATTATGGTCACCTGTGATCAAAAATGAGTCGTTAATATCAACCGCGATTAAATCCAATATTTTGATACCCAAAAGCCATCTAGGCCCTCGCTACATGGCTTTTATTTTTCAACACAAAACGCACTAACTTAGAACACCATCTTTTGCGTGCTAAATGATATACTATGAAGAAATTATTTTCCTTGTTTTTGTTTGTTGCTTCCACTACACTTATCACGGCTCAGAATGATTGGAAGCTGGTGGGGGATAAAATAAGTTCTCCCTGGGCAGCAAAGGTGGATCCCTCGAAACCAATGCCGGAATATCCACGCCCACAAATGGTTCGCGGTGACTGGATGAACTTAAATGGCCTCTGGCAATACAACATCCTTCCAAAATCACAGGAGGCCATTCCCGCAAGTTATGCGGGGAATATTCTCGTCCCTTTTGCCGTAGAATCTGCTTTATCCGGGGTAGGTAAAACCGTTGGTAAAGACAGTGTGTTATGGTATGAAAGAAGTTTCACCCTGCCAGGAAATTTTAGTGGTAAAAAAGTTCTGCTGCAGTTCGGTGCAGTGGATTGGAAATGTACCGTGTATGTAAATGGCAAACAAGTAGGCAGTCATGAAGGTGGTTATGATCCATTCACGTTTGACATCAGCGCCGCACTTAATAAAAAAGGAAAACAAAAAATTTCCATCAATGTCTGGGATCCTTCAGACGATGGACCGCAACCAAGAGGGAAACAGGTAAAAGCCCCTAGCGGTATCTGGTACACGCCTGTAACAGGCATCTGGCAAACAGTATGGGTGGAGGCGGTGCCACAAACCTATATCAGCGCTACCATGCAAACGCCGGACACCGATGCGAAATCACTAAAAGTTCTTGCAACGGTTGCCAACAGTCAACCCGGCGACCAGGTCAGCATTTCTGCCTGGAAAGGAGCAGAGAAAGTAGGAGAGCAAACCGTCGCTGCCAACAGCGAAGCGGTGTTGTCGATTCCAACTCCAAGATTATGGTCACCTAAAGATCCATTCCTGTATGACCTCAAACTAACGGTGATGCGCAAGGGCAAGGTTGTAGACCAAACCCAATCCTATTTTGCAATGCGTAAAATATCCATGGCGCCAGGGAGTGATGGCATCCAGCGCATGTTATTAAATAATGAGTTTGTATTTCAATATGGTCCGCTCGACCAAGGCTGGTGGCCTGACGGCTTGTATACGGCACCAACAGATGAAGCACTTGTTTTCGACATTCAAAAAACAAAAGAGATGGGCTTCAACATGATCCGCAAACACGTGAAGGTGGAACCAGCCCGCTGGTACAATTACTGTGATAAAATGGGCATGTTGGTTTGGCAGGATATGCCAAGTGGTGACCTGGGAAACCGGTGGGAAAGCCGCCCGGGGATTTATGGCCGTGCTACCGATAAACAACGCACCGAGGCTTCGGAAAAGATCTTCCGCACAGAGTGGACGGAGATCATGCAGGATCTGCACAATTTTCCTTCGATTGTTGTTTGGGTTCCATTTAACGAAGCATGGGGCCAGTTTAAAACAAAGGAGATTGTGGACTGGACGATGAAAAAAGACCCGTCACGTCTCGTTAATACTGCCAGTGGTGGCAATTTTGAAAACGCCGGCCACATAACTGACCTGCACAATTATCCTGAACCATTGATGCCCGACCCGGTGCTTTTCGGAAGTAAGGTGTTGGTGTTGGGTGAATTTGGTGGGCTGGGTTTACCGGTTGATAATCATACCTGGCAGCAAAAAAATAACTGGGGCTACCAGTCATTTAAAAGCGGCGATGAATTGTTGAAACGGTATGCAGAATTTATTGATCGCATTCCCCATTTGATCGATAAAGGATTGTCCGCCGCGGTATATACCCAAACAACTGATGTTGAAGTAGAAACCAATGGCCTCATGACCTATGATCGCAAGCAAATAAAAATACCGGTAGAAAAACTTAACCAGCTACACCAGAAATTATACACTAATCAGAATGTACGCGTGGCAATAAAATAAAACGCCCCACGCACCAATCGTTAATACCATCTCTTCAATCAATCGTCTATCCTAACCTGGTTGGCAAGCAGTTAATGAAAAAATACATTCTTATTCTTTTGGTGAGTGCCGGTAACCTGGTTCAGGCGCAGGTAGCTGTTGATGTTTCGAAGTTTAATAGGAGACCTGGTGGTACTGTTTCAATACAGCGACGGGCTTTAACAGTGAACTGGCCTACCGGCCAGGATGAAGTGGGGCGACTGGTATTTGACCTTGATCCTTCAAACCCGCTCATAAAAAGCATCCAGTTAATTCGCTCTGGAACTGTGAAAGAGATGGGAATTAGCCTTGATCCCGCGTTTCTTCTCACAGTCGGTAAAAGAGACCTGGTTTCTCAAAATGGCTGGAATATTTTTTTCGACAGAACAAGTAAGCTTCCGCACCAGTCTTACCCGGTGGTATTAAAAAAGCGCTCATTCGCTGTCGTTAGTGAAGGCAGCCGTACCGTGATAAAGATCGGTAGCGTGCGTGCTGGAGACTTTACCGGATCAATAGAGATCACCGCTTACGACGGAAGCCCATTAATAAACATCGCAGCCGTGATGGCGACGCCGGTGGATTCAACCGCAATTATCTATGATGCGGGGCTGGTTAACAAAACTAACCTTTGGGAAAAAATCAGCTGGACGGATACAAAAGATCAATTACAGTCGGGTTCAATATTACAAGACAGCAGTGAAAACCTGGCGGTGAAATATCGCATGGTCGTAGGTGTTAGTAAGGGAGGAAACCTGGCAGTATTTCCGGCGCCCCACCAGTACTTTTACCCATTAGATGAGGCCTTCAACTTAAAGTTCACCTGGCATGGCCCGCGCTACCGCAAAATGCTGGATGGATATGGAATTGGCATTCGCCAGGACCTGATGGGTGATCGGCGTTGGGTGCCCTGGTTCAATGCTCCGCCCGGTACAGCGCAGCGCCTGAATTTCTTCTGCCTGCTAAATGCAGGGACGGTGGAACAAACTGTTGCCAGTGTGAAGCGGTTTACACATGATGATTCGTATAAGCCTGTAGCCGGTTATAAAACCATGTCGAGTCATTTTCACAATGAATATGTGATGAACGTCGTGGTGCCGGGTAAAGAGAAGCCGGGCATTCCAAATTTTGTGAACGTTTTTAAGCAATCCGGAATTGACATCGTTCACCTCGGGGAGTTTCATTACTCGGCACATCCGAAAGGCCCGGCCTTACTACGGCTGCAGGAATTAAAAACACTTTTTGAAGTTTGCCGTAAGTTCTCGGATAATAAATTGCTCCTCTTACCTGGTGAAGAACCCAATGAATTTTTTGGTGGCCACTGGATGCAGTTTTTTCCAAAGCCGGTTTATTGGATCATGTCGCGAAAGCCGGAAGAGCCGATGGTTACGATGGATAGCGTCTATGGTAAAGTTTACCGCATCGGGAATGCAGCTGAAATGTTGGAGCTGTTAGAAAAAGAAAATGGTCTTTCCTGGACGGCGCATGCAAGAACAAAAGGATCTACGGGTTTCCCGGATAAATATAAGGACGAGAACTTTTTTAAATCGCCCCGCTTCTTTGGTGCAGCCTGGAAAGCGATGCCTGCGGATCTGTCGCAACCAAAGCTGGGAAAGCGCGTGCTTGACCTTATGGATGATATGTCAAACTGGGGTTTTAAAAAGCATGTGATCGCTGAAGCCGACTTGTTTTCAGTAGAACCGGAAAATGAAATGTATGCTCATTTAAATGTAAATTATTTGCAATTAGACGCGTTGCCCAAATATGCGGATGGCTGGGCGCCTGTGCTGGATGCCATGAGCCAGGGAAAGTTTTTTGTTTCAACCGGTGAAGTTTTATTGCCGTCATTTAAAGTCAATGGGAAAGGCGCTGGCGAAACGATTGCGCTGGGAGCTGATGGTAAAGCAACGATTGTAGTAGAAGCCGATTGGACTTTCCCATTGAATTATGCAGAAATTATTTCAGGAGATGGTTCGCAAGTGTATCGGGAGCGGATCAACCTCAATGAAACAAATGCCTTTGGAAAAAAAGTATTCCGCTTCAATACAACATTGGCTAATAGGAAATGGATGCGCCTGGAGTTATGGGACGTGGCAGCAAACGGTGCATTTACACAACAGGTTTGGATCGATCATAAAAGCTTCTGACCAGCCCGCCTGGGCTGGTTCTCAAAAAAAAATAAACAGTCTTCAACATGAAAAAAATTATTGGCACCTTAGTTCTTGTCTTACATGCGGTATTGATTTTTGCGCAAAGCACCAAGGCGCCTGCATACCCGCTGATCACGCATGATCCTTATTTTAGCATCTGGTCAACCACGGATGATCTTGCCGCCTCGCCAACGAAACACTGGACAGGTACGGACCATTCTCTTGTTGGCATGATCAAAGTGGATGGAGCGATTTATCGGTTCCTGGGTAACGCTTCTAAAATTTATAAAACGATCGTACCCGCCGGGGACGATCTGAACTATGCGGCAAACTACACCGAAACCGATCCGGGCGAAGGCTGGATGAATGCCGGTTTTGATGACAAACACTGGAAGAAAGGCATCGGGCCATTTGGCGACAACAAGTCTATTTCAAAAACCATGTGGCTCTCTAAAGACATTTGGGTACGCCGCGAGATCAACATTACGCAGTCCGGTTTTCACAAACTTTTTTTGAAACTTCAGCACGATGATGATGTAGAGGTTTACCTCAACGGTCAGCAATTATATAAAACCAAAGGCTTCACCGGTAAATTTATTTACCTGCCTATCAGTGATGAAATAAAGAACAACCTCAAGAAAGGAAAAAGCTTACTTGCAATTCATGTTACCAATAACGTAGGTGGCGCCTGGCTTGACGCCGGCATCGTAGAAGAACCAAAAGAAACAAAGAGCGCCAATATTCAAACCGCCATCCAGAATAAACTTGAATTGACTGCCACACAAACAACTTACGATTTCACCTGCAGTAAAGTTGACCTGGCGTTGACGTTTACGTCGCCACTGTTGATCAATGAGCTTGATGTTTTAGCCCGCCCGGTTTCATATATCAGCGCTAAAGTGAAGTCGAATGACGGTGCAAGTCATGATGTGCAACTCTACCTCGGCGCTTCAACGGACATTGCTACAAATACGCCATCACAGGAAGTTAAAGCCAATCAATACGCTGCGAATGGGTTGTCTATTTTAAAAGCCGGCACAACGGCGCAGCCGGTATTGCAAAAGAAAGGCGATGACCTTAGGATCGACTGGGGTCATATGTATGTTGCTGTGCCAACCGGTTCAGCAGTGCAGCAAGCAATTTCATCTGTCGATCAACAAGCGGATGCCTTCGCTGCCCAAACCAAGAAATCAGCAACGGGTAAACGTCTCTTGTTGAACACGACCATAAAAATGGGTGAGGTAGGATCAGCAAGTAAAGAACAGCTTTTTCTTATCGGCTATGATGACCTGTATTCAATTCAATACTTTGGTACGAACCTTAAACCCTGGTGGAAACTAGGTGGATCAACCATCGAGCAACAACTCTCCCTGGCACACAAAGAATACGCGACGATCATCAGGAAATGTAAAGCGATAGATAAAATGATCTACAGCGATGCACTGAAGGCAGGAGGGGAGAAGTATGCAAAGCTATGTGAGCTGGCCTACCGGCAAAGCATATCCGCACATAAACTGGTTAAAAGTCCGCAGGGCGAGATCCTTTTCCTGTCGAAAGAAAATTATAGCAACGGCTCCATCAACACTGTTGACATCACCTACCCATCAGCTCCCTTGTACCTCGCTTACAATCCTGAATTGCTGAAAGGCATGATGAATGGGATTTATTATTACAGCGAAAGTGGAAAATGGCCAAAGCCGTTCCCGGCGCATGACCTCGGCACCTATCCGCTTGCGAACGGTCAAACCTACGGCGAAGACATGCCGGTAGAAGAATGTGGTAACATGGTCATCCTGACGGCCGCCATTGTTAAAGCAGAGGGCAATCCATCCTACGCAAAAAAACACTGGAAAACGTTGAATACCTGGGCCGGTTTTTTGAGTCGTGAAGGGTTTGATCCAGCCAATCAACTTTGTACGGATGATTTTGCGGGCCACCTGGCACGTAACGCGAATCTTTCATTGAAAGCGATCGTCGCCCTTGGTGGATATACCCGGATCGCAGAACAACTGGGTGCACGGGATACCGCTGAAAAGTACAACCAGTTAACAAAAGATATGGTGACCCGGTGGATGCAAATGGCAGATGACGGTGACCACTATGCGCTGACCTTTGATAAAAAAGGAACCTGGAGCCAGAAGTACAACCTGGTATGGGACAAAGTATTGGGCATGAATTATTTTCCACAGGAAGTATTTGACAAAGAGATCAAGTATTACTTAACAAAACAAAACCAGTTTGGCCTGCCCCTCGATAGCAGGGCGACGTATACAAAATCAGATTGGGTGCTCTGGACTTCAGCGATGGCGAGCAACCAGCAAGACTTTCACGCCCTCGTTGATCCCATGTTTAAATATGCTACAGAAACGAGTTCGAACGTACCGATCAGTGACTGGCATCAAACCACCACGGGAAAAATGGTCGGTTTCCAGGCCCGGAGTGTGGTAGGTGGTTATTACATTAAAGTGCTGGAACAAAAATTTAAAAAATAGGCAGCGAGGCTTACCCAAAATTTTCACGAAATCAAACACGATCAATGCTGAAACGAATTCATTTTCTCCTCGTCTTTTTATTGGTTTCTGGCACGGCTGTGCAGGCCCAAAAAAACAAAAGACAAGTAACCCCTGTTGCGGAAATCGGCAAAGTCTGGTCCGCGGAAAAAGCGCAGGCCTGGTATAAGGAACATGACTGGATCACCGGCGCCAATTACATTAATGCAAACGCGATCAACCAGTTGGAAATGTGGCAGGCTGCGAGTTTCGATCCTGCGCAGATCGACAAGGAATTGGGTTGGGCCGAAGCGATCGGTTTCAACACCATGCGGGTCTTCCTGCATTCCCTGGCATGGAAAGAAGATCCTTCTGGCTTTAAAAAGAGAATGGAAGAATTTCTCGCCATTTCGGCGAAGCACAAGATCCAGCCGATGTTTGTTTTTTTTGATGATTGCTGGAATAAAGAACCGAAAGCCGGCAAGCAGCCTGATCCAAAGCCCGGTGTTCACAATTCCGGCTGGGTACAGGATCCGGGCCAACCGTCTACCTACGACACCACAACTTTCCCCGGTCTTGAGAAATATGTGAAGGATGTGCTCACCCATTTTTCGCAGGACAAAAGAATTTTACTTTGGGACCTGTACAACGAACCGGGCAATAACAGCAAGGGCGATTCATCGTTACCGTTATTAAAGAAAATATTTCAATGGGCAAGAGAAGTGAATCCTTCCCAGCCTGTGTCCGCAGGGTTGTGGGCCTGGAACCTGGAGAACCTGAATGCGTTCCAGTTGATGAATTCAGATATCATCACCTACCACGATTACCAGGAAGCTTCCCTCCACCGCCAGGTTATTGATGTATTAAAAGCAAATGGAAAACCGCTCATCTGCACCGAGTACATGGCGAGGACGCGGAACAGTCGTTTTGCAACCGTTTTGCCGATGCTTAAAACAAAAAAAGTTGGCGCCATCAACTGGGGATTTGTAGACGGTAAGAGCAACACCATTTATGCCTGGGATACACCGCTTGCTGACGGAAGCCAGCCAACGGAATGGTTTCATGACATCTTCAAAAAAGATGGAACAGCCTACCGGGAAGATGAAGTGAACTTGATAAAAAAGCTCAATCAATAAACCGTATTATCTTTTTACATATAGCAATCGCACGTTCAAAATCCGGTGTGTCTACACTGGATTTATTTCAAAAATGTTTAAGATAATTCCGGTCTGCGCGGAAGCACAGAAAACCCGTACCTGGTATGCTACGGTGTAGTTCACCATATTTCACTTTTAATGAAACACAACACCTTTTTTATTTCAACCGGGTTCAATGAGTGAAGCCATTCTCAAAGTCACCTTAATGGATATTGCCCGGGAGCTAAACATCACCGCTGCTACGGTGTCGCGGGCATTGAGCAACCACCCGGCGATCAGTGAGGCCACGAAAAAAACGGTGCGTCAAACGGCGGACAAACTTCATTACCAGCCAAACAAGATCGCCTCTTCTCTCCGGTCAGGAAAATCAAATATCATCGGGGTCATCATTCCCAGCGCCGAAATAAGTTTTTTTGGATCGGTGATTCACGGGATAGAAAGTGTGGCGAGCACAAATCATTACAACGTACTCATCTATCAAACAAGTGAACTCTACGAATATGAAAAGCGCGGCGTTCAAACTTTCCTGCAGTCGCAGGTCGATGGCGTATTGGCCTCCATTTCCAAGGATACCATTAACCTTGATCATTACCGCGAAATAAAAAAGCGTGGTGTGCCGCTGGTACTTTTTGATCGCGTAGTAGACACCCTCGGCGTTTCCTCCGTCGTAGTTGATGATTATGCCGGCGCCTTTGCGGCTACCTCGCACCTGGTGAAGCAAGGTTGCAAGCGCATCGCCCACATCGGTGGTCAGCAACACGTCAACATATTTAATCAACGCCTCAAAGGTTACATCGATGCACTGAATGTTCATGGCATCCAGGTAGATGATGACCTGATCGTATATGGTAAGATCAGCATTGACTCCGGCCGCGAGTGTATGAAAAAATTACTCGCCCTGCCGCGCATTCCCGATGCTGTCTTTGCGGTGGAAGACTTTACTGCGCTTGGCGCCATGCAATCTATCAAAGAAGCCAACCGGAAAATTCCTGATGAGATCGCCTTGATCGGCTTTGCCAATGAACCTTTTGGAGAGTACATTACGCCTACCTTGTCAACAGTGAGTCAGCAAACAGTTCGTATGGGGCAGGAAGCTGCGAATTTATTTTTTAATGTGATGAATAAAAGAGACGGCGCCGATCAGCAGCCCACCCGGCTGGTACTGGAACCGGAATTGATCTGTCGCCAGTCAAGCATAAAAAATTACGGAGCTTAGCCGCGCTGGCCAGGGACGTTTTTGCTAAATCCAGGTGATGGGTCGGTTGCTCACATTCAATGATTGAATTAAAAGGAACGGAATACATTTGGTATGAAGATGTATCAACAACGTAAAGCGATGTGTGATCAATGCCCAGGGCAACAAAGAAAAACTTATTTCGATCAATATCAATATCGCCGAAAGGCTGTTCGAAGCAAAGACGCTCAGCTGTAACGATGCATTCAAATTTATTCAACCGGCCAGGCAGTTTGCCGACTAAATACTTTAAGCTATATGAGATCATTTTCTTCCGTGCTTGTCCTACTTTGTGTCCTCTGTTTCTCGGGCAATACTGCCAGCACGCAAACGACCGCTGTCACTAACATCAAGAGGCCGGCGACCAGCTCGGTTAATAAGTTCTACACAGGCAACAGGGCTCCGCTTACACCATTGTCATTTATCAAACTACCGGTTGGGGCTATTCGCCCGGAGGGCTGGATAAAAAAATACCTTGAGTTGCAACGAGACGGCTTAACAGGCAAGCTTGGCGAGATCAGTGCCTGGCTTGAAAAAAAGGACAATGCCTGGTTTAGTGGTACCGGTGACGGAGACCATGGCTGGGAAGAAGTGCCGTATTGGTTAAAAGGATATGGCAACCTCGGCTACGTGTTGAAGGATGAGCAGGTGATTGCCGAAACAAAATTGTGGTTAGAGAAAGTCTTTCAAAGTCAACAACCAAATGGCTATTTCGGGCCAAGGGTTGTAGAGAACGAACACCAGGATAACAAAGGGAAAACGCCAGACCTCTGGCCAAACATGCTGATGCTTTGGACCATGCAATCTTACTATGAATTCAGCAATGATCCCCGCGTCCTTCCTTTTATGACAAAATATTTCCAGTGGCAAATGAACGTGCCTGATCAAAAGCTACTCAAGATCTATTGGGAGAATAGTCGCGGTGGTGACAACCTATACAGCATCTATTGGCTCTACAATCGCACAGGTGATAAATGGCTGCTTGACCTGGCTGCAAAAGTTCATCGCAATACGGCGGACTGGTCGCAGTCAACCAGCCTGCCCAACTGGCACAACGTGAATATTGCACAATGTTTTCGCGAACCCGCAACCTGGTACATGCAGGCGAAGGACAGCAGTTTTTTAAGGGATACCTACAATAATTTTCACCTGGTGCGTCAACTATACGGGCAAGTGCCCGGCGGAATGTTTGGTGCTGATGAGAACGCAAGGAAAGGATTTGATGATCCCCGCCAGGCTGTGGAAACCTGTGGTATGGTTGAGCAAATGGTGTCCGACGAATTGTTGACCGGTATCACCGGTGATCCCATGTGGGCCGATCATTGCGAGAACGTTGCGTTCAATACTTACCCGGCTGCGGTAATGCCCGACTTCCGTGGACTGCGCTACCTCACTGCGCCGAACATGGTGGTAAGTGATAGCCGGAATCATGCGCCAGGCATTCAAAACGAAGGGCCGTTTTTGATGATGAATCCTTTCAGCAGCAGGTGTTGCCAGCACAATCAGTCCATGGGATGGCCGTACTATGCAGAACATCTCTGGATGGCTTCCCCCGATAATGGAATTGCCGCACTGTTGTACAACAGCAGCGAGGTTACTGCCAGGGTGGGGAAGGGTACCGGTTCGCTGGTCACGCTAATCCAAGCCACCAATTATCCATTTGACGAAAATATTAAGATCACCGTCAAGACCAAATCAACCACGGCTTTTCCGCTTTACCTCCGCATACCGGCCTGGTGCAAGAATGCCGGGGTGGTCATCAATGGGGTTGCGCAAGCTACTGCCTTTGATGCCGGTTCTTACGCAAGGATAGAGCGCAGCTGGAAAGATGGCGACCTGGTCGAACTGCGTCTACCCATGAGATTGAGTAAGGATACCTGGACGAAAAATAAGAACAGTGTCAGCATAAATTATGGCCCTTTGACCTTCTCCCTTAAAATCGCCGAAAGTTATCAACAGATGGACAGTAAAAAGTCGGCGATCGGGGATTCGAAATGGCAGGCAAATGTCGATCAATCTAAATGGCCTAGTTACGAGATATACCCGGCAAGCATGTGGAACTACGGTTTAAGTTTAACCGATCAGCCACTCGAACAACAGTTTGAGTTAGTAAAGCGCCCCTGGCCCGCCGGAAAGTTCCCATTCACCCAGGAGACGGTCCCATTTATTTTAAAAGCGAAAGGCAAGATCATTCCGGAGTGGATCCTGGATAAGAACGGCCTCTGTGACGTGTTACCGCAAAGCCCGGTTGCAGCAACAACAAAAGAGGAATCCATTGAGTTGATACCGATGGGTGCCGCTAAACTGCGGATCTCAGCTTTTCCCGTCATGAAATAACTGTTCCTTCGTAAGGAGATCCACTAATTGGCCAGCCGGAAGAGGGTGAGGAAACACAGGCTTGCTTACTGCTCCAGGGAAACACGGCTGCCGACCCGGAAAATTTGTATAAAAATCATTTAGCGGAGTTCCCTGCAGTGTTGGCGTATTCGATCAAATGCCCATGCTATCCTGGCCCGCTTTCAAGCCACCAAAACCGCTGCAAACTCATTCTTTACAATGCGTATCATTATTCAACAATTTTTAAATAAATTGCTCCCGGGGTCGAATTCCAGGCCAAACGCTACCCGCATTCCCAACTCCAGAGCTGCATGTATAATTCACCGGATCAATCTCCTGCTTCTTCCTTTACCCGGGGTGAAGCCCGGCTATTTGAAGCCATTCCAGGCATCAATGTCCTTCTGCAGCTAACCCCCGCAGCCGTTATCATAGTCGCATGCACCGAGGCATATGCAGCGACCGTTGGGCGTTCGCGGAATGACTTAACCGGGAAAGATTTTTTCGCCTGTTTTCAAATGGAGGCAAGTGCAGCATTTCAACAACTCCGAACAATATTTGAAGCCTTCCGATCGGAAAAGACTGTCCAAGCCATTAGTTTGCCTTCTTACTGGAACAAAACTTTAACGGCAGAGGCAACAATGAACTGGGAGATGACGAATACCCCGCTGTTAGATGATCAGGGCTCCGTAGAATATATCATTCACTCGCTTCAAAAGATCGCGACAGGTTATCCAGCTGATCCAAATTCAACTCTCACATTGTTTGAACGGGAACGGATAGACGCTTCCCCTGTTGCGATGGCCGTCATTACCGGCGATACCCTTCAACTAACGTCCGCGAATGCACGCATGCTCGGCATTTGGAAATTAAACCCGGCGTCGATTGGCCAGTCACTCCTTAATATTTTGCCTGCCGGGGAAAGCTTAGCATTACTTGAGATTGTGAAGCAGCTTGAAAGCTCGGGTGCGCAAGTTGATGTTCCCGAAGTGCCGGCCAGTTCCGATAGCGGAGAATCAGTCAGCTATTTTGATTTTACTTATAAACTTCTTGGTCCGGACCCGACCGATGAAACGATTACAATTGCTATTTATGCGGTAGATGTCACAAGGGCGGTACTGGCTAAGATCCAGGCTGAAGAAAACGAACGGCGCATCAGCAACGTCATTCAAACAACACCGTTCCCGATGGGAGTGTACGTAGGCGATAACATGAAAATTCAACTGGCTAACAATTCCATGCGTCGGATATGGAATCGTGGCGATGATGTGATCGGCAAGATTTATAAAGGGTTCATGGGGGATCTATTCAATCCCGAAATATACCAGCAACTGAAAGGAGTTTATTCAACCGGCATGTCGTACCACGGTAAAAGCCAGCCGGTGACGCTCATCCGCGATGGGGTGTCCAAAGTTTTCTATTTCAATTATAGTTTTATACCCCAGTTTACGGAACAGGGTGAAGTATACGGCGTACTTAGTACCGGCGATGATATTACCGACTTGGTGACGACGAAGAACGCGGTTGAGATGAGTGAACAAAAAGCACAACTTGCCATCGGTTCTGCTGAACTTGGCACCTATGAAGTTGATCTGCAAACCAATCTGGTTACCCGTTCGGAACGGTTTAAAAAAATATGGGGTGCTGATGATTCAGCTGATCGCTCGGATTATGAAAGCATGATCCATCCCGAAGATCTGCCGATCAGGAACGCCGCTATCGCAGAAGCATATGTAACGACTGACCTGAACTATGAAGTAAGGGTAAATCGAAAATCCGGTGACACGAAATGGGTGAAAGTGCGTGGCAAGTTTATGCTTAATAATGAGGGTATTCCAAACCGTATTATTGGGGTGATCCAGGACGTAACGGAGCAAAAACTTTTCGCACAGGAACTTGCCAAACAAGTAAAGGAACAAACAGAAGAATTAGCGGCGGCGCACAACTTACTCCTGCAATCAAACGAGTACCTCCAGAAATTACTGAACCTGCTACAAACCCCATTGCAGGTACTCGCTCCCGTTATGCAGGATGGTAACCTGGTGGACTTCCGGTTTCGCCTTACGAACTCAGCCTATTCCGCATATGCGCAGACGGATCCTGAATCGATTTTTGATAAACAGGTGGGAGAGTTATTTCCAGGCTATTTCCAAACGGATAGTTTTAAAATGATCGCAAAAACCTGGGAAGCCGGCGGGACAAATACCTGGGACAACCATTACAAGGCAGACGGACTCGATATCTACAACCAGATGAGCGCCACAAAAATGGGCGATGAAGTGATCGTTTACTTTACTGATTTCACCCGGCTGAAAAATTTACAGTTAGAATTGCTGCGCAAGATTGATGAATTGGAATGCTCAAACCGAAACCTTAAGGAGTTCGCTTACGCTGCCTCACATGACCTGAAAGAGCCGATCAGGAAGATCCATATTTTCGGCGGTCGTTTAAAGAAAAGCCTGGAAGGACGCCTCAGTGAGCATGAGCTGGACTCTTTTTCCCGTATGGAAAATGCTTCAGCGCGTATGGGTTCACTGGTTGATGATCTACTGGCCTATTCACATGTTAGCCTCGAGGCTATGCTAACCCAGGAGGTTGACCTGGCGCAACTGATTCAATTGGTGTTAAGCGATCTCGACCTGGAGATCGAGCAGAAAAAAGCGCAGGTGCATGTGGGAAGCCTGGGAAAAATAAAAGGTCACCATCGCCAGCTACAACAGGCCTTTCAAAACCTGGTTGGAAATGCCTTGAAATACAGCAACGACCAGGTGTTACCCAAAATCTCGATCACCGGCTGGGAAACATTTGGGAAGGACATTGGTTTTAATCTTTCACCGGACAATGCAGGAAAAACATTTTGCGTGATAGCTGTGGAGGATAATGGTATTGGTTTTGAACAGGGCGACGCCGACATAATTTTTGATGTGTTCACCCGCCTGCATGGACACTTGCAATACAAAGGTTCCGGTATCGGGTTATCCATCGTGAGAAAGGTCATTGAAAATCACAACGGGTATATCACTGTAAAAAGCCAGGTGGGCGTCGGGACTACTTTCACGCTTTACCTGCCACTCTAAATGACTTTGTTAATTCCTGGCTCACATTTCACCTGTCAATTTAATTAATCAGCCGGCAATTGAATGGTAAAAGTTGCTCCTTCATAGGGTGCACTCCTGGCCCAGATTTCTCCCCGGTGATTCGTCACTACTTTTTTACAAAGCGCCAGGCCGATCCCGGTGCCTTCAAAAGCTTTCTTACTATGCAATCGCTGGAACATAACGAAGATCTTTTCCGCTGTTTCTGGTTTAAAACCAATGCCATTGTCGACGATCTGGATTTGATGAACAGCATCCCGCTCCAGTCTTACCGCAGCTCCGGCATCGGATTTCAACAGTTTGCTGTAGCGGATATTGATGGATGGTAATATCTCCGGCATCGAAAATTTCAAAGCGTTCAACAGCAAATTGTAAAACAGTTGTCGCATCTGGTGCGGGATACCGTTGATGACCGGTAGCTCATCCGCATGAACCTTTGCGTTTTTTTCGGAAATCAGTAATTCAAGATCAGTAAGTACCTCATTCAATATCACATTTAAGTCAACCGGAGTAAAGACCACTTCCCGGCTCAGGGATGCAAAATCAAGCACATCCCGCAGCGCTGCACTCATGCTTCTTGCCGCAGAACCTATTTTTTCGAGTCGGTTCAATGCGACCTGCGGAAGCAAGGGTAGGCCATCCTTTCTGACCATCTCAGCGAAGATGGTGATCTTCCGCAAAGGTTCCTGCAAATCGTGTTGCGATACGTAAGTGATCTCTTCCAGTTCGTTATTTAACCGCAGCAGGTTGTTGTTGGCATCCCTCAGGTCGCGGGTACGTTCTTCAACTTTTAATTCCAACAGGTCAGCCGATTTTTTAGCATCGTCAATGTCGGTGCAGGTTCCAAACCACTTGGTAATATTGCCTGACTCATCTTTGAGCGGTAGCGCCCGGCCAAGGAACCAGCGGTATTCGCCGGTATATTTTTTAAACCGGTATTCTATTTCGTAGGGTGCGCCACTGGCGAGACTCCGCTTCCAGGTGATGAAGGCTCTTTCCCGATCGTCAGGATGAAGCACGTCGCTCCAACCCGCATTAACGGAGAGGTCATAGGAAAGGCCGGTATAATCAAACCACTGCTTGTTATAAAATTCGTGATACCCGTCAGGGCGTGTTACCCAGATCAACTGCGGCATAAAGTCGGTGATAAACTTGATCTCGTTGTTTGCAGCTTCAACCTTCATTCGCGAGAGCACTGTATCGGTCACATCAGTGGCAACAACCATAATAGCGTCGATCGCTCCTTTTTCCAGCAAAGGTGTGAAGGCAAAATTGAAATACCTGTTGACCAAAATTTCATTCTTCATTAAGGGGATCAGCACTTCATTTCCATATTGCGGTTCACCGGTTGTATACACTTCCTTCAGCGATTTCATCACGGGTAAGTTCGCAATTTCCGGGATCGTGCCAAGCAAGGTTTGGCCGACAATATCTTCGGAGCGATCCAGCAATTTTAACATGCTCTGATTGACGATGTCGAAGGTGAGCTCACTGCCGCGGAAGACTAGCATTGCTACCGGCGCCTGTAAAATAATATTACGTAAGTTGCGCTCACTGTTTTTGATGATCTCATCTGCCTTGCGGCGCTCTGAGATATCCGTAAATAAGAGGGCCACTTTTCTTCCTTCAGGTTCGCCTATGCGAAACGCATACACTTCAAACCATCGGCCCATTGCTTCTGAGCCTTCGATAAAGCGTGTCTCCGTCCCTGTGAGTGCCACGGTTCCATAAAGTTCAAACCAGCGGTTTTCAAGATTAGGGATTAATTCTCGTGCAGTTTTGCCAGCCGCGTTTGCAAGACCCGTAGCCCGTTCAAAAACGGGATTGGTTTCGAGAAACCGGTAATCAATCGGTTGTTGATCTTCATCAAATAATACTTCTATGATGCAGAAGCCCTGGTCCATTGTTTCAAATAAGCCACGGTACTTTGATTCACTTTCTTCAATTTTTTTTCTTGCGTGCACCTGTTCCGAAACATCCACACCTACCACAAAAATACCTGAGATGGACCCGGCGCTATTCCGAATAGCTTCGTAAATAAAATTCAGGTACACCGTTTCTATTTTTCCATTTCGTAACAGGGGTGCCGGGTATTCACTACCCGAAAAAGCCTCACCCGTGTTGTACACCTGTTGCATAATTTCCGGGAGTCCTTGCTCAACCACTTCGGGTAATCCTTCAAAAATGGGCCTGTCCAACAGCTCTTCGGCGCTTCGTCCCCACAATTCAAACATTCTTTTATTGGCGACCTCTAAAATAAAATCCGGCCCACGCAGGATCGACATCGCCACCGGCGACTGTAAGATCATGTTGCGCAGGTTCGTTTCCCTTTCCTCGTTGTGTCGCAGTGCCAACACCGATTTTGTGGTTTCTGTGCAGGTAACCAGCACTCCTCCTGGTTTGCCAGATTCATCAAGCACAGGGCTATAGCCAAAGGTCCAGAAAACTTCTTCCAGTTTCCCGTTTCGCAGGATCGGTATATGTGCATCTTCGTTCCACGTTGATTCGTCACCGCTAAGCACCTGGTCGATTAATGGTTTAATCGTTGGCCATATTTCTTGCCAGCAATCAGCTCCATGCTGTCCAAGGGCAGTTGGATGTTTACCATCTTCGCCCAGGCTTGGGCGATAGGCATCGTTATAAAATTGAACCAGGTGTTCTCCCCACCACAGGAACATGGGGAACTTGGAATTAAGGATAACCCCAACCATTGTTTTTAAACTGGCCGGCCAGGTATGGGGATCCCCTACCGGTGTTTTGCTCCAGTCCTTCATCCGGGTGAGTAATCCCATCTCTCCACCACCATTCAAAAACGCCGGTTGTTCCGGTTGCTTATTCGTCATTTGGTACGCCTTTCCGTTAGTTCGTAAATATATGGAAAACGTACACTCGGTGAGTGCACATGAAGATGTTTTCAGCCGCGGGCTGGAAATGGCTCCTATTTGAATTTGGTGAAGGGGTTCGAGGTAAGTCATCCTGTCTGGACTTTACAGATGCCTGAACGGCGCGTCTTAAAACATTTTCATGTTGCGAAAGGAGATCGCGTAACTGATAAATATTAACTTCAATCCGAATGTTAACACACGTCACCATTGGAGAGTATACCATCAGGAATGCAGGGCCTGAGGATGTGCATGAATTGGAGGAGTTGCAGCAACTTTGTTTTCCGACACTTGCTTCACACGAGTTGCTGACTGCCGCGCATTTTTTAAATCACATCAACGTTTTTCGGGAAGGGCAGTGGGTCATCACCCTGGATGAGCGGGTCATTGCGTCCTCAGGTACATTGAGGGTAAACTATCCCGCCGCCGATCACAAATTTCTCGAGATCACGGACCAGTTATGGATCACGAACACACACGATCCTGGCGGCGAATGGCTATACCAGTTTGATATGGGCGTGCGTCCCGCTCATCGCGGGAAAAAGCTTTCCACCCATCTTTACAACGTGCAACAAAACCTGGTGGCGCAATTGGCAATGAAGGGACAGGTTACGGTCGGGATGACCATTGGCTACGACCAGTACCGGGAAAAATTAACCATCGCGGAATATTGCGAAAAATTAAAGGAAGGCGAAATACTCGACCCAACAGTAACGCCTCAACGAAGAGCGGGTTTCCAATGGGTAGGCCCCATCTTTGATTATGTTGAAGACCCCACCGCCGGCAATTGTGGTATCATGCTGGTATGGCCTTTATGGGCTGAGCAGTGATATTCTCGATTGGCTCGAAACTGTCGGTATTCGCCCGTGGTCAGCGCTTTACCCATTCACTTAAAGAAGACAAATAGGAACTGCTCACCGGGAGTTCGGTGGTTTGTAGTGTCACCTTTTTATTTACCACTGATCTCACTTTATTTGTTGCGATGACATAGCTGCGGTGAATGCGTTTGAATCTTTCTCCCGGCAATTTTTCCAGCAATGCTTTCAACGTTGTCAAGGTCATCAGTGGTTTGCCGCTCACCAGGTGAATGCGGCAATAGTCTTCCATGCTTTCGATGTATTCAATTTCTTCTAGATTTAATTTCATCAGGCGGTACTCGGAGCGGATGTAGATCACTTCCTCCTGGCCTGCCGGTTTCGCGTGTTTGAATGCATGATAATCTACCGCCTTGTTGATCGCTTTTTTAAACCGTTCCGCATCGATCGGTTTTAACAGGTAATCGATCGCGTCGAGTTCATAACTGTCAAGAGCGAATTGTTTATGGGCGGTTGTAAAAATGATCATGGGTTTTTCCTGGAGCGACCGCACCAATTGCAGTCCGTTGATGTCGGGCATATTGATGTCGATGAATAGAAGATCTACCGGGTTCAATCGCAGGAATTCAGCCCCGGAAATAGGATCATCAAATGTTGCCACTAAGTTGAGCACAGGAAATGCCTTCGCCAGTTTGCTGATCACCAGAAAGGCCAGGGGTTCGTCATCTATCGCGATACATTTCAGCGTGGTCATTTGGTCGGGCGATTTGCAGGGTTAGTTCAACCGTGTATAGATTTTTGTCCGTATTAATATCCAGTCGATGGCTCCCGGGATAAAGATGCTCCAGCCTGTCTCTCGTGTTGGTCAGCCCGACACCGGTACGGTCGTACACAAATCCTGCGTTAAAGATCCTGTTCTGGCAGTAGAACGTCAGGCTCTCTTCCTCAATGAATAGCTTGATCGAGATCGTCGATTGGTGATGATTACTGATGCCGTACTTAAACGCATTTTCTATAAAGCTCATCACCACCAGCGGGGCAATGGTTTTGCCTTCCGGGCTTCCGGTTATGGAAAAGTCGAGGTACACTTTTTTACTGAGGCGCAGCTTCTGCAGATCGACGTAATCTACAATACATTCAATTTCATTTTCAAGGGGGATAAAATCAACCGCGGGATTTTCCGTCACGTAACGCATAATATTGGAAAGCTTCAACACACTAACGGCGGTTTGCTCATGGTTGATGATCGCAAGCGAATAAATGTTGTTGAGAGTATTGAATAAAAAATGGGGATTGATATGGGCTTTTAGAAAGGCCAGTTCAGCAACTTTTTTATCGCGTTCTGCGATGGCTGCACGTTCCTGGCTACTGCGCCAGGCCTTCATCAACTGGAGCGAACTCCCCGCCATCCAGGCAAGTAAAAAAAGGATGATGCTTGCGATGTCGACATTGGGTCCGCGGCGGTCACGGGGCCCGGGGCCGCCGCCTCGTTCGTGTCCTGGCTGCGGCGGCGGTGGCCGAAACTCCGCAGGTGGCGCATAGGCGGCACCGGTACCAACTGGTGTTTTCGGGTGAACAAGCTGATCAAAAGGGCGCAGCAAATAAACCAATATTAATAAGGCACCAATGACTGAAAAATACAACGCGAATTTTTTGCGCAGGTAGAGTTTCGGAAACAACACCAGGTTGTTCAAATAAAAAATAGCCAGGAAAACAACACAAAAGAAAAGGAATTCGGGGGAGATCAGCCTCGCGTCAAATCCCGTATTGGTCATGGAGGTCGATACGCTTAAGATCAACATAAAAAATAACAGCCACACCACCGCATGAATGAGGATCTTTGAGCCGGGTTTATTCATTTTACAATTTAAAACTAAATGCGGTGTTCTGTTTCGTTGGAAGGTACAAAAAATGCCTGGTGGCAGATTGAGTTAACAAGCTGCTGGTAAGTTTTCGAGCACCTTCCTTTCTTGTAGCTGCGGTGCAGGCTGCTCGATGATGAGGATCGATGCGTCGTTCGACAAGGCCTCCATCTCGATGGCACCAGAATTCCAGATCAGCAATCCATCATTGGCCTCCACCAACCGGTTCTCCACTTCGAAGGCGCCAATCAATACAAATACAAAGGCAGCACTGTCAACTTGTTGAAGCCTATGCGTTACCTCCTGCCGCCCGCGAAACCTGCCGGCAAACAGGTTTAATCCACGGTGATTATTTTCACCTTCGCCACTGATCAAAGGAAATAATATGTCGGCATCCTCTTGCAAAAAACAGGTCGATTGTTGATTTTGTTGGCTCTCAGAACCGCCACCGCTTTTGAGCACCAACTGGAAAAATCTTGCTGTACTTTTCTCGGACATATTTTGAATGCATGCCGTGCTTCCTTTTTGCTTCAAAAAATAAGTTGTCTTGCCTGACACTAGTGTTGCTAGATCTTCCATGTTTTCCGCATAACCAATTTCGCCATTCATCGCAACCAATACTACCAACCCTTCCTGGCCTGGCAGCATGGTAATGCTTTTGCCGGCGTCGAGAAATATTTCGTTCAGCATAGTAAGCGTGCCGGCGGGGCAGGTGGCGCAATTAGCTGTGTTCAGCGCAAGACTGTTGAACACCTGCACGCCTGCAGATTCGACGAGGCAACGGTGGCCGGCAAGGAAAATTTTCGCTTTGGAAGAATTCATGATTATACTTTACAAAAAGAAATAATTAAGCATTTACTGTCACCAGGTGTACAAGCGTATAGCCTGCGCTCACACTACCGGTTACGGTTGCCAGCTCACTCGCCAGGGAGTCTGCGAAAACATTGTCCTTAGTGTTGGCCGTGTCTTGTGTTCCGCGGGTGTAAAAACTGGTAGCCGAAGTGTACACCGTGTTACATATATCCGTTGGAAAAGCGATCTGGGTAACAAGCAACGAGCTGCCATCCGCACCATACACATGCACGTGAATGTGTGGTGCCCGCCCGGAATACCAGCCAGGAAAAATGGAGGTGAAACTGACCAGCCCGCTTGCGTCTGTTGTTTGTCGCCCACGCAGGAAATGTACGGAAGTCAGGTTGGTTGATTGCATGCCCGTGCCGCCGTATTCGGAGTAATTACCGTTTTGATCGCAATGCCAGATGTCGACAATGGCACCCGCAAGAGCGCTGCAATTCGTTTTTGCATTGTTGATGGTCAGTTTAACTGTCAAAGGCACCCCCGAACGATCGCTCCGAATATCATTGGTCACCAGTGATGAAGGATTCTTGGTTGGAAATGGTCCGGCAGTTTCGGTGGGAGAAACGGAACAGCCCTCTGTTCCCGTACTGCCTGTTTCGCCTGTAGTGCCTGCTGTATCTGTTAAAGATTCTTTTGAGCAACCCGGGGCCAACGGAGCAATCACTGCTAATCCCAGCGCAGCAAATCCATTTCGTAAAAATGCTTTTCTTTCCATATTTATAGGTGCCGTCTTTTTCGCTAAACAAGCACCCGGTAAAAATCACCTGGTTTAAGCACACATAAAAACATGTATCGATGAATGCCAATTATGTCTCGGTGAACAAAGGATGATCCTTCTCATCCTTCGGTTTTGCATGGTTCATAAAAAAAATTTCAAAAAAATCCGCTCCTTAAAAAAGGGGCGGACAGTACATTATTTTCCAGCTTTGCGATATGGGGTTCTAAAGTTTTGCGGAATCGCTGAAGGTTGATGTTAGGGTAGGCGTTTACGTCATTACCTTTAGAGCCGGGCAATTTTTTGGGTGCTTTCTTTCGCCGGCCTTGCAGTTTTCACCGCATCCCGGGCGCCATCCGTTTTCAGTTTATTGATCACAGCCCCGGCTACTTTTCTGCCGAGCTCCAGCCCCGCCTCATTGTCGGTCCGAAAATGAATGCCCGCCTGGAACCGCGATTCGGCTGCATCCTTTGCTTTCTTCATAAAATAGTTCCGCTCCGCGGGAAAGAAATAGGCGAATAATTCGCTGTAAGCGCCACTCATCATCGCATGCCCTGAAGGATAACCTGGAAAAGGGGGCGTATGTATTATCGCTGGTTTATAGGTCGTGTCAAACTGGTCGGGTCGTGTACCCCAGTAAGCATATTTCGCATCGAAGCAGGCGATGAATCCATCGTAGGTCGCGACGGCGATGGTGGCATATAGGCGGGCAGCCTGTGGCGGATCCTGGTGCAGGTTGTACTCAAACATTTTCTTTACGAGCAGGTCTTCCCAAAATGGCTGACTGGCATAAAAGAAAGCATTTGACATAGAACGGAACGTCGGTTTAAAACTTTTTAACTCAGCCATGTCTTTTGCAAAGTCGGGTGGTGGGCCCGGGCGAAACTGGCTGGCACTCTCCAGCACAAACGTCTTCTGCTGGCCTGCCTGCGGGAACATTGGCTTGCCTTTCCAAAGACCCGCAGCTGTTGGCATTTTTCCATCCCAGGCCGCCGGTGGCAAAAAGCCCTTGGTTTCATTAATTTGAATCAGGGCGATCTTCTTCCCCAGCTCAAACCCTGCACGGGTATCACCGGCAAAGGCCACACCCGCATTGATCCGCGAACGCATCAGCTGGTCTGCCATTTTATTTACTGAATCTTTTAAGTGCGGGTAGAAATGCCCGATCACGGTTGCTGCAACACCTGCCGCCACTGAATACTCACAAGGAAAAGAAGGCGATGTGGGTTTCGGGATCAAGGCCTGGATCCGGCCATCGACTGTGTAAGGGCGCGGACGCGAGTATGCATATTTTGTGTCCCAGGCTGCAAGGGTGGCGTCGTAAATGGCGGTACCTAATAGTAAGTTCGACAAGGCGCCCGTCACAGCTGTATCATTCATCCAAAGTTTGTTGATCATTTCCTGCCAGCGATAGCCCGGCGCCCCGGCATTCCAGAAATAGATCTGCGCCCAGGCTGCTGAATCCAGGTGTTGCTGGTGGTGGATAATTTCTTTGAGTTCGTCCTTCGAAGGCGCGACGGGCTGGCTGATTCGGAATTCTTTTACGTTTTTTATGATCCAGGGTTTCCAGTTGGCAACCCCGGCATCTTGCTGCGCATTTAGTTGGGCAGCCATGCAGCAGATGACAATGATTAAGGGTAATTTCTTTTTCATGTTCGATTATTTTATGCAAGGATATTCAGAATATAAACCTGCTAAAACTCACCATCAACAAACAACATTTCCCTGTATACAAACGTCAATTTCGAGGCTACGATGGCTTAGAGACCGCCGCTTGTTTTCCCTGGCCCAGTTATTAAAATGTTCTTCAGTTGAAATTGATTGACGCAACCGGGTTATTGGTTTACCTGGAAATGTATTCTGTAGTTTGCCGGGCGAAACGAAAAAGTTTTGCCGACATTTATCTTTTAAGCAGTTGATGAAAATTGTAGTTTCTAATAAACGATTGAAGGTATACGGATGGATCGCATTAAGCTATCTCGCTTTTTGCCTGTTCGGCGACTTTATGCGTCACCCCGAAACTTTTGCCAAACGTGCCTGGAACAATGTCTGGCTGCTTTCTTACCTCACGGTATTAAACTTTATTCTTTTCGAGTACACGTTACCGTACATAAAAATTTCGTTTAGCCGGATACTCGCGGGGATCTTCCTCTTATGGATTCATCTTATGTTGTATGCCTTCGGACTCTATGGCTGGAGGGCACTCGGGATAAATTTACACCTCTACTTTCCACTTATCTTTCACAGTTCCACCATGAAGGGCGTGGAAACCCATGTGCAATACAGCATTGCATCGGTCTTTTTTTACGGGGTTGTAAAACACTTTTATGATCACCGGCAACTGAGCTTGTCAGCGCAACAACTTCGGCTTGAGAAAAAAGAAGCCGAGTTAAATTATCTGAAGGCGCAAACGAACCCGCACTTTCTCTTTAATACGTTGAACAATATTTATTCGCTTGCGCGGGAAAAGTCTGACCTCGCGCCGGAATCCATTATGCGCCTATCGAAAATACTTCGATTTATGTTGTATGAAACCAGCGGCAGCTTCATCGCGATTGAAGAGGAGTTGAAGATTATGAGTGATTATATCGCGTTGGAGAAATTAAGGTATGATGAATCGCTTCATGTGAATTTTAATTATGACCTGGAAGACCCAAAACAATCCTTGCCGCCCTTGTTGCTGATTCCACTGGTGGAGAATGCTTTTAAACATGGGGTTTCTGAAACCCGAAGTCGGCCGTTTGTTGACATCCATTTGTTGGTGAAGAAAAAACAATTGAGGTTCGTGGTAAAGAACTCAACTGACCTGTCCGCTCCTTCAGACAATATCAGGGAAAACATTGGCCTCTCCAATTTGCGCCGCCAACTGGAATTGCTTTATACCGACTTCAAGTTGACGGTGCACCAGGAAAGTGAACAATTCACGGCTACCCTAAACATCAACCTTTCAAGCCATGTCTAAGATCACCTGCATCATTATAGAAGATGAACCGCTTGCTGTAAAAGTGTTGGCGGATTATATTTCACAGGTTCCCTTCCTTGAATGGAAAGGCTCTTTCCGCGATGCGATCCTGGCGACGGATTACTTGCGGGACAATCGTGTTGACCTGATATTCCTGGACATACATCTCCCCAGGTTGAAAGGGATGGCATTTTTGAAAATGTTGTCTAATCCACCTGCTGTTATTGTCACTACCGCATATCATCAATATGCCATCGAAGGATTTGATTTGAACGTAACTGACTACCTGTTGAAGCCAATTGAGTTTGAACGTTTTTTGGTGGCTGTAACCAAGGTTAAAAAAACTGAGGTCGCGGGTGGTACAGGCTTACCCGAAGTGAGCTCGAACCGTGATTTTATTTTCCTGAACATACAGAAAAAGAAAGTGAAGATCTTTTTTGCTGAGATTCTGTACATAGAGAGCCAACGGGAGTACATCAGGATCGTTACGACAAAGGGGGAGTATCTTTCAAAGATCAGTACTCACGAAATCGAAGAATTATTACCACCGAATGCCTTTAAAAGGATTCATCGCTCCTTTATCATATCTGTCAATAAAATTGATTCCTACACCGCGGAAATGGTTGAGTTAAATGGTGTCTCAATCCCGGTAGGGCGCGGGTATCGCGATGTGCTTGACCAGCTTTAATTCGCCGCCGACAATCAATTTCTTCAAACGGTAAATTATGCAGCCTTTGCCATCGGCATACAGATAAGTGCTTCGTGTAGTCATGGACGTTATCAAGGCTGGAAGCTTACAGTTTATTCTTAACGGAAGAGTTCCGGATCACAAGTTCTGTGGGTAGAACACGGTCTTCAAAATCCGTAACAGGCCGTTTACTTTCTATTAACTGGATGAGCAGTTCAGCCGCTGCTTTCCCCATTTCGAAGGCAGGTTGAAGGATGGTTGTGAGGGAAGGGTTAAACAATTCAGGAGAACTGAAATTACTGAAGCCGCCAAGTGCAATTATATCCGGGATAACAATATTTTTTTTGTGCAGGATAGCGAATGATCCAATGGTAATGCGGTCCGAGGCAGTAAAGATCGCATCCGGTGGATTCGGCAAGGCCAGCAGTTCATTGATCGCTTCTTCAATTTCATCGATGTGCATGCCACCATGCGCACAATACTTGATGTACTGTTCTTCAACCTCGATGTCATTTTCGGCAAGCGCCCTGGCGAAGCCGGCATGTCTTTCCGCGGTAATCGAAAGTTCCCGTGGACTGGTAATCTCGGCAATTCGCCGGCTGCCTTTTTCAATCAGGTGTTTCGTTAATTGGTAAGCCCCATTTTCATTGTCAGCACGTACGCGATGCGTATTGATACAATCTGACACACGATCGAAAAATACGATCGGCGTACCGTACTCACTTATTTTTTCCAGGTTGCTGGTATCGGTAGTTTCGGAGGACAGGGAAATAAGCAGCCCATCTACCGACCGCCAGGTAAGGTGCTCCACGTTTCGGGCTTCCCGCTCTTCTGATTCGTGGCTTTGGGTAATGATGATGTGGTAGCCTTTTTTATAGGCAATTGATTCAATCCCATTGATCACTTCAGCGTAAAAGTTATTTGGGATCGAACTCAGCATCACGCCAATGCTTTTGCTTTTGTTGCTTTTGAGACTTTGCGCCACCAGGTTTGGATGGTAATTGTGGTCTTTTGCATATTGCTGCACGATCCGTTTCGTCTCCTCACTGATCTGGTAACTATTACGCAACGCACGGGAAACCGTCGAGGTCGAAAAGTTCAATGCTTTCGCAATGTCTGTAATTGTTATCGGGTCATTTTTCATTCGTCAGCTGGCATTTAACATAATCGGCAGGTAATTTACTCAAATAATTTTAGGGTGCAGGTTTTAGGAATGTGTCCGCTTTCATATGGCAACCGCGTCTTTAAGTTTGCTGCTTACTACGGAAGTGAGCAATGTAAAATGTGTACGGTTTGGGCAATAAAAAGCCGCAGCAACTTGCGGTGCTGCGGCGATGATGTAATTTAAAATTTATTTTTTGCCAACGCGGTAGAGGCAACCGTCGTCAGTAACAGCGTATAATGCGCCATCCTTTCCTTCAGTTACAGCACGAAAGCGTTTCCGCTCTCCCGTTAGTAAGCGTTCTTCACCTACCACTTTGTCGTCTTTTAATACGATCCTTGTGATCTGCATGCTGCTCAGGCCGCTGATGAACAGGTTACCTTTCCATTCAGGAATGCTATCGCTGTTGTAAAAGCTGATACCGCTGGGCGATATCACCGGGTCCCAGTAATAAACGGGTTGTTCCAGTCCGGCTTTTTGCTGAATGGCATCGCCCACTTTAGCCCCGCTGTATTCCAGGCCGTAAGTAATGGTTGGCCAGCCATAATTTTTCCCCGCCTCAACACGGTTCAATTCGTCACCGCCTTTTGGACCAAACTCAGTTTCCCAAAGATCGCCGGTAGCCGGGTTGATGGCGAGTCCCTGCACATTGCGATGACCGTAAGAATATATTTCCGGTCTTACGGAATCAATGCCGGCAAACGGATTGCCCGCGGCAGGCTTGCCTTCTGTAGTGATGCGCACGATTTTTCCGAGCCCGGAATTAAGGAACTGGGCCTGGGGCCGGGTTTCCATGTCGGAACGTTCGCCCGTGCTGACTAAAAGGTTCCCGTTTTTATCAAATAAAATTCTTGAACCATAATGCAGGTTTCCTTTATATGCCGGGGTAGCCTGGTAGATCATGGTTGCATTTTCAATCATTTTTTCATCCGCAGATAATTTGCCTTTCGCTACCGCAGTAAGGTTGGCATTGCCGACGATTCCGGAATATGTCCAGTAAACCATGCGGTTCGTGGCAAAAGCGGGGTCGATGGTAACTCCAAGTAATCCACCCTGCGCATTGTTGTCGACGGGTAGTAGACCGGTGATCGGGGCACTTAAAGCGCCGGCAGTTGTGGCAATACGCAAATTGCCATCTTTTTCCGTGATTAATAAACGGCCGTCTGGAAGCGCTACCAATCCCCAGGGTTTTTGGAGCTCCTTGGAAATTAATTTGCCTTCAAACGCAGCCTGCGTTTTAACTGCGGCTACGCGTGTTTGACCAGCAAAGGCGGGTTTGTAACTGGTATTCGGGCTATTCGTTTCAACGCCTGGTGCAATGGTCGTATCTGCTGTATTAGGCGCGGTAATGCCGTTAACAGGTGAGTTATTGTTACAAGCCGCCAGGAGAAGTCCGGCAACCGCCACAATACTTGGAAAAGTTTTGTACATCATTAATTTTTGTTGGTGAAATTAAGCTTGAATATATTGATTTAACAACTTTCGTTCCGGTTATGAGAATCCCTCAATTCCCCGCTTGCTACCCTGGCACAGGCAAAGTTGCTTCTTGTTGAGCATTTTGCCTCTTTGACTTAGCAAGTAGCAATAACCAATTCATCTCGCTCATTCAACAATTCTTGCGCTATTAAGTTTTTACTGGATCTGACTTTTATCAATTTGCACCAGCATTTAAAAACACAACGCTGCGACAAGAATGTATCGACCTGCAAACTAACCAGTAAGGAAAGTACGCCGACAGTGCCGGAGAGAGCCCAATTAAAATTGTTTAAATGATCAGTTTATGAAATATAAATTCCCACACACCATCGAAAATTGTATTGGTGAAAAACTCACGTTTCTTGAATTAGTTCCCGAGCCGGATGGAGACAGGCTACTCGTAGAAAATTATGTTGCTCCAGGCGTTGGTCCACTCATGCACACGCACTGGAAACAGGATGAATGCCTGACTGTCGTAACAGGGAAAATCGGGTACCAGGTTTTGGGCGGACCAGAACAATTTGCCGGTGTAGGTGAAACGGTTCTTTTCAAAAAAGGCGTTCCCCATCGCTTCTGGAACAGCGGCACCGAGGAATTGCATTGCAAGGGATGGGTGAAACCTGCCAACACACTCGTTTTTTACCTGTCATCCATTTTCGCAGCGCAAAATAAATCAGGCACGGCTCGTCCTGAAACTTTTGATGCCGCCTATCTGTTGACCCGCTACAATAAAGAATATGATCTGCCGGAGTTGCCAACCTTCGTAAAAAAAGCGATCCTCCCCGCAACCGTTCTTCTTGGCAAAATGTTGCACAAGTATGATCATTTTAAAGATGCACCGGAACCGGTGGAATAAAAAGATTATTCTACTTCAGCGAAATACGAGCACCCACTTTATTGACTGAATCTTTAAAAAAACGTTGAGGTTGTAAAGTGTTTTTGGGATGATTTCTCCCTTGAGACAGGTGGGGTTTAAAAGCGGTAATGAGAGCGTAGTTCTCGTACTCAAATTAATCAGTTGGTCTGCAAAAAATTCAAGACTTTTACAGCACTTAAATGATTATATGAGAAATTCGATTTACGCCATTTTTTGCCTGTTTTTATGTTATACTTCCGCAGCCCAGGAACTAAAATCCCCGGATGGAAACCAGGTGCTTAATTTTTCCCTCCAGGCCGATGGTACACCGGTTTATACGCTGAAATATAAGAACCGTGAGGTCCTCAAGCCCAGTCGCCTGGGACTTCAGTTGAAAAATGATTCCGCTTCTTTATTAAATAGTTTTTCCATCACGGATTCGAAAAACCGGTCGGCCGATGAAAGCTGGAACCCTGTATGGGGAGAAGTCAAAACCATTCGGAACCATTACAATGAACTTGCAGTAACGCTCACCCAGAAAGTTACAGATCGTTCCATCATCATCCGCTTTCGCCTCTTCGATGAAGGTCTCGGTTTCCGGTATGAATTTCCTGCCCAGAAAAACCTGGTCTATTTCGTGATCAAAGAAGAAAGAACGGAGTTTGCCCTTACGGGAGATCATACAGCCTATTGGATCCCGGGTGATTACGACACGCAGGAATATGATTATACTACGTCAAAACTTTCCGAGATCCGGCCGCTGATGACTAAGTCTATCACCAGCAACCTTGCACAAACTTCCTTCTCGCCGACAGGCGTGCAAACCTCGTTGATGCTGAAAACCGCTGACGGACTGTATATCAATTTACATGAAGCCGCCCTCATCAACTATTCCTGCATGCACCTGAACCTTGATGACAAGAACATGGTTTTTGAATCCTGGCTTACGCCAGACGCAAAAGGTGATAAAGGATATATCCAGGCTCCTTCGGTTTCTCCCTGGCGCACGGTGATGGTTACAGATGATGCACGCCAGATTCTTTCGTCAAAGATGACCTACAATTTAAATGAGCCCAGTAAGATCGCGGAAACCTCCTGGATAAAACCAACAAAATATGTGGGCGTGTGGTGGGAGATGATCACGGGCAAAAGTTCCTGGTCGTACACCAATGATTTGCCTTCCATTCGTCTTGGCATTGATGATTATTCAAAAGTGAAACCCAATGGTACGCATGGTGCTACAACAGCCAATGTAAAGAAGTACATTGACTTTGCGGCCTTGCATGGCTTTGACGGGGTATTGGTTGAAGGATGGAATGTGGGTTGGGAAGACTGGTTTGGTAATTCAAAAGATTACGTTTTTGATTTTGTGACACCGTACCCGGATTTTAAAGTTGCAGAGATCAGGGATTACGCAAAATCCAAAGGTGTGAAGATGATCATGCACCACGAAAGTTCATCTTCTGTTCGCAACTACGAACGGCACATGGATACTGCCTATAAGTTTATGAAGGCCAATGGCTATGATGCGGTAAAAAGTGGATACGTCGGCAGCATCTTACCACGGGGCGAAAATCATTACAGCCAGTGGATCATCAACCACTACCAGTATGCCATTGAAAAAGCGGCTCAATATAAGATCATGGTAAATGCACATGAGGCCGTTCGCCCAACAGGAATTGCCCGCACTTACCCGAACCTCATCGGGAACGAGTCGGCCCGCGGCACGGAATACCAGGCTTTCGGCGGCTCAAAACCAAACCACGTAACACTTATACCCTTTACCCGCCTCATCGGTGGACCAATGGATTACACGCCGGGTATTTTTGAAATGGACATCAGCAAAATAAACCCGGGAAACAAATCGCATGTGAATAGCACGCTTGCTAACCAGCTCGCTTTGTATGTTACTTTATATAGTCCATTGCAGATGGCTGCTGACTTCCCGGAAAACTACAATCGTTTCCTGGATGCTTTTCAGTTTATTAAAGACGTAGCCGTTGATTGGGATGAGAGCCGCTACCTGGAAGCGGAGCCGGGAGAATATATCACCGTTGCCCGGAAAGCAAAAGGTAGTGCCAATTGGTTTTTAGGAAATGTCAATGGTGAAAAGATCCGATCTTCTGCAGTCACTTTTGATTTTCTCGATGCAGGCAAAACTTATGTTGCGACGATCTATGCGGA
>JAURWD010000211.1 GCA_030655145.1 Ferruginibacter sp. | reverse complement strand
CCCACTACCGGTCTTCATTTCAATGACATCAAAAAGTTACTTGCTTCGTTTAATGCGCTTATCGAGCAAGGTCATACCATTCTCGTGATCGAGCACAACACGGATGTGATCAAGAGCGCAGACTGGATCATTGATCTCGGTCCGGAAGCCGGGGATGCAGGCGGTAATCTGGTCTTCGCGGGAAGACCAGCAGACTTGAAGAATTGTAAGGAAAGTCACACGGGAAAATACCTCTAGCAATTAACGAAGGCGGTCGCTGTCGCGGATCAATTTCTCATCCTTACGGATACCTCTTGCCGCGAGAAAAAGGCCGACAATGATAAAAACGTGCAGAGCCGCGGTAATTGAAAATGCACCTTGCGAAAAGTTTTGCGTCTCACGGTAAAAGAGAAATATCAGCAACAGTTCCAATAACAAGGCAACCACTGTAAGCCGCAATTGTATCTTCCTGGTTTTATACAAGAAGATCGTAACCAGGGTTAACACACCCAATGCGATCGTAGGGATCATGAGCGCCATCGTATCTGTCGCTGTTAGTTGATCGTACTGGTTATCGGGCAGGTGCGTGCCGGTATAAAAAGATAACTTTAGCAGCAGGAAGGCAAATATCGAAGCCACAAAAAGCCATACGGATTGAATGCGTTGTATCATAAAAGTCTTTTTTTATTTTAACCAAGCTCCGGGTAGAGACTGAATTGTCCCATAAATTCATTCACCTCATTTTTAACTTCGCGGATAACGTTTGTATCGTCTGCATTCATCAATACATTGTCGATCATGTTAACCACAAACTGCATGTGGTCTTCTTTCATACCTCTCGTAGTAATGGCAGGAGTCCCTACCCTTATCCCCGAAGTAACAAACGCTGATTTGTCATCAAATGGGACCATGTTTTTATTAAGGGTGATGTCGGCTTGCACCAATGCTTGTTCAGCTTTTTTTCCGCTAATATTTTTGTTACGAAGATCGATCAGCATCAGGTGATTGTCGGTGCCGCTACTGATCAACTCATAACCTTTTTCTACAAATGCTTTTGCCATTGCTTGCGCATTGCTGATCACTTGTTTTGCATATCCGGTGAATTCCTCGGTCAAAATTTCACCAAAAGCGATTGCCTTCGCCGCAATGATGTGTTGCAGCGGGCCACCCTGGATGCCCGGGAAAACCGCCATATCCATAAGGTTACTCATCATGCGAGTATTGCCTTTAACATCCTTCAAGCCAAAAGGATTTTCAACATCCTTTTTCATGAGAATGATACCACCCCGTGGGCCACGCAAGGTTTTGTGCGTTGTAGAGGTCACAAAATGACAATGCTCAAATGGTGAGCTTAATAAGTTCTTTGCGATCAAACCCGCTGGATGGGCCATGTCGCATTGCACAAATGCACCAACGCTATCGGCAATCTGGCGGATGCGGGCGTAATCCCAGTCACGGCTATACGCAGACGCTCCGCAGAATATCAATTTTGGCCTATGTTTTTTTGCCTGGTCCTCCATCGTGTCGTAATCGATGAGGCCGGTTTCTTTTACGACTCCATAAAAATGTGCTTCGTATAATTTACCGGAATAATTTACTGGTGAACCATGAGTAAGGTGACCACCCATGCTGAGGTCCAGGCCGAGAACTTTGTCACCTGGCTGCAACACCGCAAGTGCTACAGCTGCATTGGCCTGCGCCCCGCTATGAGGTTGCACATTGGCATAGTCACAATTAAAGATCTGCTTGATGCGGTCGATGGCCAACTGTTCTGTCTGGTCTACAAATTCGCAACCGGCGTAATACCTGCGTCCCGGATATCCTTCTGCATATTTGTTCGTCATCACGCAGCCCGAAGCCTGCATTACCTGCAGGGAAGTAAAGTTTTCGGATGCGATTAACTCAAGCCCATGGCGCTGCCGATGTAATTCTTTATCGATGATATCGAAAACCAGGTTGTCTCTTTGCATGTATCTTTATTATGAGGTGCAAATATACAAACGGTGTGCTTACATACCCGATGAAGCGTAAAGAAATAAGGCATATATGTCGTGTGGGAATTAACAAAATGCACTACTTTCACACACCGTTGAAAAAACTGCAACATCTTATTGTAAACAAAATCTTCGCGTGGAATGCGGATTAAGTTTTTAGTATGAAGGCCATTATCCCAGTAGCAGGCGCAGGAACCAAGTTGCGACCACATACGTACACACAGCCGAAGGCCTTAATTCCTTTAGCGGGAAAAACTGTTCTCAGTATTATTATCGATCAACTAAAGGAAGCCGGCATTCGCGACTTTATTTTCATTGTGGGTTATCTCGGCGAAAAGATTCAGGACTTTGTAAAGGCGCATTATCCGGAGCTTACCTGTCATTTTGTTTACCAGAATGAGCGGTACGGCACCGGGCACGCCATTGACCTCGCAAAAGAAATTGTCCAGGAAGAGGAAGTGTTCATCGTGCTTGGCGATACCATCGCGGAATATGATGTCAAAGCCATTGTTGAGTCAACAGTTTCTACCCTTGCGGTGAAAAAAGTGGACGACCCACGGAATTTCGGTGTAGCGGAAATTAATGATGACGGTTTTATCAGTCGCGTTGTTGAAAAGCCCGCCATACCCAAAAGCAATATGGCCCTCGTGGGTATTTATAAGATCATCGAAAGCCACGACCTTTTTGTATGTATCAAGAAGCTAATGGAAAGGGGGGATCGCGTCATCGGCGAGTTAAGCCTCACCGACGCCATCGAATGCATGATCCAGAGTGGAGCTAAATTCAAATCAATCAAGGTTCAAACCTGGTTTGATTGTGGCAAAAAAGAAACCTTGCTGAAGTCTAATGCCACTTTGCTAAAAAAATTTGGAGGCAAGGTTGTGGGCATGGAGAAATTCGAAAATACCATCATCATCCCGCCGGTAAGTATTGGCGAAGGATGCGACATAAAGAACTCCGTAATTGGCCCGCACGTCACTATTGGAGAACATACCATTTTGAATTATACCATCGTTAAGGAATCAATCATTGGTTCCTTTTCCCGTTTGTATGACGTTGTGCTGGATGATTCCTTAATTGGAAGTGACACCGGTATAAAAGGTGAAACCCGTTCATTGAATATCGGCGACAACACCGATATCGATCTTGGGTAACCCTCATGCCTGTCTTGTTTCTTTTACCAAAACTGCTTGCTGCACATGGCTGCTTTCCCCAATCGGCTTACAGAATTATTGCACATCGAATGTCCCATCATACAGGCAGGGATGATTTGGGCCAGTGGCTGGCGCCTCGCAAGCGCCGTAAGTAATGCCGGAGGACTTGGACTCATTGGCGCCGGGAGCATGTATCCCGCTATTTTAAAAGAACATATTGAGAAGTGCAGGGCAGCCACAGATAAGCCTTTTGGTGTAAATGTGCCCTTGCTTTATCCCAAAATTGAAGAACACCTCCAGGTCATCATCGACGCAAACGTCCCCATTGTATTTACTTCTGCCGGCAATCCAAAGACCTTTACCGGTATGCTCAAACAACACGGCATTACGGTCGTGCATGTAGTAAGCAGTTCCCGGTTTGCCAAAAAAGCGGAGGAGGCTGGTTGCGCTGCTGTAGTAGCCGAGGGCTTCGAGGCAGGCGGACATAATGGTAGGGAAGAGACAACAACTATGGTGCTGGTTCCCGCGGTTCGGGCGGCTGTTTCTATCCCGGTGATCGCCGCGGGTGGTATAGCTACGGGAAAACAAATGCATGCGGCGATGATCCTTGGTGCAGATGGCGTCCAGGTTGGAAGTCGCTTTGTTGCAAGCGAAGAAGCATCTTCTCACCCAAATTTCAAGGAGCTGGTAGTAAAAGCCGGTGAAGGCGATACCATTCTTGCCTTAAAAAAGCTAACACCCGTCCGCCTCATCAAAAATGATTTCTACAACGAGGTGCAGGAAGCCGAAAACAATGCTGCCTCGCAGGAACAGCTTCAGACTCTGCTCGGCAAGGGGCGTGCAAAAAGGGGTATGTTCGAGGGAGAAGTCGCTCAAGGGGAACTCGAAATAGGCCAGGTAAGTGCCCTGATCAAGTCAATTAGGCCTGCAGCCGATATCCTAAGGGAAATGATGCAAGACTTTGAAGACTCGCTCCAGCGGGGCTTCAGGTAAAATAATATTACATTTACTTCGTTTCCAATATTGTTAATCAATCCATAACAAATGCAAGGTATTATTACGGGTTTTGTGAAGAAGAGCGCATCATTTTTATACTTTATCCTTTTCCTTCTAATAGCACAATCCGGTTTTTCACAGGCACCAACGCAACAGCAGATCAATGAGATGCTGCCAACGGGCATTGATCCTACTCAAATGACGAAGTCTTCCTTCGACTCATACTTCCGGGACAACAATCAAAAAAAAAATACAGGCAACGATAAGAATAAGGAGAACCCGGAGATAGCCCGTCGCCTTCAAAACAAATCACTGGACAAAGACAGTACGCAAATTGACAATGTAAAAAGAGAAGCGTACAGTCCTGACCAGACGTATGGCGCTAACATATTCAAAAATGCTGCGATGCAGGATGTGTCAGAACTGTCAACTCCCCCGCTGGATTATCCGATCGGGGTGGGGGACCATATCGTCGTTTCGTTGTGGGGCGGCGGAGAATACCAGGAAGACTACATCGTTGCCAGGGATGGTGCGATCTTTCCTACAAGCCTCGGTAAAATAACTGTACAAGGGTTAACTTTTGAGGTTGCCCGTTCGCTAATCTATGCCAGGTTTCGCAGCCGGGTTCCGGCAGGCACAAACATCCAGGTTACGCTGGGGCAACCTCGCTCAATTAACGTGAATGTGGGTGGTAATGTTGAGAATCCAGGGCCGGTCACCGTTTCGGCTTTTTCTAACGCTTTCAATGTAATTGGCCTTGCGGGTGGTGTATCAGATTTTGGTAACCTCCGGGAGATCCAGGTAAAACGGGAGGGCAGAACCATCGAAGTGGTGGACGTTTATAAATACCTTACCTCCGGTGATCTTGGAAAAAAGATCTACCTGCAAAACAATGATTTTGTGTTGGTTACAAACGTGGAGAAGAAAGTGCTGGCAACCGGCCAGTTTAAGCGACCCATGTATTACCAGTTAAAGAAGGATGAAGGCATCCGGGCGTTGTTAAACTTTGCAGGAGGCCTCACCTCTGACGCGTTTTCTTCAGGTCTGAAAGTAATTCGTACCGAAGATGAGAAACAAGTGATCCGTGATGTTAATGCAACCGCGATCATCAAACTGACCGACCAGGACTTCCTGCTGGCAGATGGAGATATTGTGCGGGCAGACCTGATCAAACCGGGCATCGTAAATAAATTGGAATTACGCGGAGCGGTTACTTATCCCGGCCTTTATGAACTCAGGAAAGGTGACCGGCTGTTTGACGTGTTCAACCGCGCCGGCGGTATCACCAAAAATACCTACCTGCCGAGAGCATACATTTTCAGGGGAGCCGGAGATTCTACCAATATAAAATCTGATAAGCTGGAAGTAAGTTTAACGGATATCAATAATGACAACCTCGGCAGCGCAAACAACGTTCTGCTGCAGGCGAATGATCTCATCCAGCTTTTCTCAAATAGTGATTTCGGCGAACAACAAACCGTTTCAATCTTTGGCGAAGTGCGGAAGGAAGGCGAGGTTAAAAAATATGGCGGTATGACCTTGCAGGATCTTTTGTATCTCTCCGGCGGACTAAAACCTTCAGCTGAATTCGGACGACTCGAAATTTCAAGCATCGTCGACATTGATTCTGCGCAGCAGGGATTAAAACCTACCCGCACAATAATTCGTTCTTACGCCATTCATGGCAACCTTGAAATGGACACCGCTTCTACAAAAATCCTGTTGCGGCCCTACGACCAGGTGTTTGTCAGAAAAAACCCAACATTCGAACTCCAGCAAAATGTGCAGATGTTGGGACAGGTGAAGTATGAAGGTTACTACTCAAGATTAAACAAGAATGAACGCTTGTCCTCTTATATCGAAAGGGCGGGTGGTATCCGGGAAAATGCGAACCTTGATGGTGCGCTTCTTTACCGGCCGAAAGCCTCGCTGGTTAAAGACAAGATCATTCAAAAGCCTAAACTGGATTCTACCGGCCGGCCGATTATTGATAGTACGATTATTTCTTTGGATGAACCGGTGAGTATCGACCTCGTAAAAGCCCTGGAAGAAAAAAATTCGAAGCATGACATCATTTTGCAGGATAAGGACATCATCTTCATTCCAGAGATCAACCCATTTGTTACCGTGCAGGGAAAGGTGCAGGCTCCGCTGAAAATTACGTTCGAAAAAGAGCATACCAACCTTTCGTATTATATCGACAAGGCGGGTGGCTTCGGTATTCGTCCCTGGAGGAAAAGAATTTACGTGACTTATGCAAATGGACGGAGTCGCAGAACTAAGAATTTGTTCTTCGCCCATTTTTATCCAAAGGTTAAGGAAGGCAGTACCATTACTGTTCCTGAGCGGCCGGAAGGCAAGGAAATTTCCGAGGCAGTAACACAAGGCCTGATGACAGCATTACCAGTTGTACTCACCTACTTATTGGTTAAGTGATCATAAAATAAACAACATTGACGACAACAGCATTCATACGACAATCGATGACCCGGTTGTTTAAATTTAGATTTCTCATTCTTGCTACCGGGCTCGTGTGTGCGCTTTTGTTATTCTTTTATGCCAAAAGTAAACGGCCGATGTACATGGCAAAAGCCACCGTATTTCCTTTGTCCAATGCTTCAGAGAACGGGTTGAACACAAATACCCTGAGTGGATTGCTTGGCCTTGGTGAAACACCAAAAAGTTTTAGTAATGAAGCGGCGATAAACATCATCGAATTGGCCATGAGCCGCTTTGTACGTGAATCCGTGGCTGCTACCCCGTTACCTGAGTTTGGCAATAAAACCATCGGTTACCTGATGGTAAATGATGCTAACCAGCATAAGCCCTTGTTCGAAAAAGAGGTGAAATTTCCAACAGATAGTAGTGCACAGGCCGTACTTGGTGGTGAATTACTGAGGCCGGGAATCGTGGCCAAACTGAGTAAGAATGGAATGTTGGAACTGTATTACGCCAACGCTGATAAAAAACTGGTTACCCCAATTTCCTACGTGCTCATCGATAAGATTTCTCAATTCTACATCGACTTGAAAATCAGGAAGGCGCGGGCAGACTATAATTTTACGGTACGCAAGATTGATTCGCTTGATGCTATTATTGATAACGTAGACCGCAAGTCAGTACGCTTACAAAACACGACTCTTTTTGCACCTGACCGGCTTGAGTTTGATATTCCGAGGGACAGGATCAATTCAGATAAAGCCCGCTTTGTAAAACAACGTGACATTTCTCTGAACAACCAGGAAGAAGCACTATGGCGCCTGCAAAAACTCACCCCCATCATTTCAGTCCTTGATAAGCCAACGGAACCCTTTGAAGTCAAAAAGCCCTCATACCTACTTTTCACCCTCGGTGGACTTGTTGGTGGACTGGTACTTTCGGCACTTCTATCTATCGGCGGTTTGATATTCAGTTATGCAAAGTCGGAAATACAGGCAAGTGTTTTTGGAGATGAGCAGCCTACAGTAACCAAATAACCTACGCCTTCCTAAACGCCCATTTGAACATCTCTTTCCAGGAAGCTTTTTTTCCATACATCAGGATCCCGGTGCGATAAATTTTGCCGGCGAGCCAGGTTGTAAACAAAAATCCAGCGATCAATAAACTCATCGAGAGAATAAGGTGCGACCAGGGAACACCGCTTGGCACCCGGCCCATCATCACGATCGGCGAAGTAAACGGGATCATACTTGCCCAAACCATTATCGTGCTATCAGGTGTGCTTAGGTTGCTGGAAAGAATGATGAATCCAAAAATAATCGGCATAGTGATGGGTAGCATCAGTGATTGTGCCTCTTGCGGATCTTCGTTGATCACGCTGCCAATGGCAGCAAATAAAGAAGCGTAAAACAGGTAGCCACCGAGAAAGTAAAATATAAAACAGCCGATAATCAGGGGCCAGTTTACGGTACTAAAATCTTTTTCCAATTCCAGCATCTTCATCGCCATCTGGCTGTTTCCGCTCATTCCACCAGGCATATTTTTGTTTGCTTCTCCTGCCTGCTGAACTAATTCGGCGGGTATAAAGGCTTTTGCTACGCCCATCAATACAATGATCAATGTAACCCATAAGGCAAATTGGGTAAGGCCCACAGCGGCGATCCCAAGGATCTTGCCCATCATTAGTTGAAACGGTTTCACACTGCTCACCATTACTTCGGCAATACGATTCGTTTTCTCTTCCATTACACCTCTCATCACCATCGCGCCAAAAATGAACATAGTGATGTAGATCAGGATACCGCTGCCAAAGCCAACTCCATAATTAACGGCAGCATTTACCTGCTCTGATTTTCCCTGCTCGGATGTGAGGCGATTCTCGATTTTGTACATACCCGCAGTCTGTTTGCTGATGCTGTCAAGGGTCTCTTTTTCGATGCCTTTCAGCATCAGTTGTTTCTTTTCAAAAGCACGGTCCATCCTCGTCTCGATCATTTGTTTTCCATCCATGCCGAGTTGCTTTTTCGAATGAACGACAAACTTCTTAGCGGAGGAGTCGCTTCTCAGATCCAGCACTGCGTCATATCCTTTTTGCGTAAAATTTGTGCTGTCAACATTGCTGGTAAAATCAAAGAACATTTGGGTAGAGTCACTTTTCAAATTTGATTTGAAAATGCCCGGATCGTTCACCACGGCTACCCGCTTAAATTTCTGCTTGCCCGACATGGCAAAAAAAGCACTGCCGAAAATGAACAGGATCATCACGATCGGCAGCAGGAAGGTCGAAAGCAGGAAGGTTTTGTTACGTACCCTTGTTATATATTCTCTTTGGAAAATGAGGGAAATCTTGTTCATACGAATTAGCTGTTGGGAGAAAGAAGTAATTAGTTGTTGACCTGCTGAAATTGCCGTGCTTCGGGGGTGCCTTCAACAAGTTTAATAAAGATCTCGTTCAGTGAGGGCAATACCTCGTTGAATGAATGTACCGGGATGTTTTGATTGATGAAATGTTTTAGCACGTCGTTCGTGGTGCTATCGTGTTGAAGTTTCAGCAACAATTGATCTGGTTTATGCTTGATGACTTCGAAGATATACGTCATCAGGTTTTCCGCGTTTGTGTTTACACCTACCCGGTAGATGTTCTCTTTAAAGCGGTTTTTGATTTCCCCGACGGTTCCATCTAAAATTTTATGTCCCTTATTGACCAACACGATGTGGTCACAGATCTCTTCTACCTGTTCCATGCGGTGGGTGCTGAAAATTATCGTGCTGCCTTTTTTTGCCAGGTTGAAGATCTCATCTTTGATAAGGTTCGCATTCACAGGGTCAAGACCGCTGAAAGGCTCATCTAAAATGATCAGCTTTGGTTCATGAAGTACGGTCGTTACAAACTGCAATTTTTGGCTCATACCCTTACTCAGGTCTTCCACTTTTTTATTCCACCAACTTTGCATTTCGAACTTTACAAACCACTCCTTTATTTTATGCATGGCATCAGCCTTGCTCAATCCTTTCAGGCGCGCCAGGTATACGGCCTGTTCACCAATTTTCATTTTCTTATACAAGCCTCGTTCCTCGGGCATATAACCAATGTAAGCGACATCATTGATCGGGTCATATTTCTGGCCGTTGAAAATAATATGTCCCTGGTCGGGATAGAAGATCCCGGTGATCATGCGCAACAAGGTTGTTTTGCCCGCACCATTGGGACCGAGTAAGCCGAAAATACTTCCTTGCTTTATTTCGAAGCTGATGTCATCAACCGCTTTCTGGGTAGCAAAATATTTTTTGAGGTTGTGCAGTTCTAAAATATTCATCGAATTAATTATTGTGACTGTAAGATTTGTAAAAATATGCTTTGGAGATTTACGCCCCGGAAAGTTTTTATAAGCGGTGATGCTTTGTATTTCCTATCTATTTCAGCACGATTCTCTTTATTGGAACATCAATGCGAGTTGGCGGGCAACTTTTTCTCCGTCCATGGCTGCACTTACTATACCACCCGCGTACCCAGCGCCTTCACCGCAGGGGTACAGATTTTTTAGTTGTGGATGTGCAAGGCTCAAAGGGTCGCGTGGGATCCTGACGGGTGAAGACGTGCGGCTTTCTGTAGCCACCACAACGGCTTCGTTGGTAAAGTAGCCTTTCATCTTTTTGCCGAATTCTTTAAACCCGCTTGCGAGGGCACTATAAACAAAACCCGGTAGTACCTCCTGCAGCGCAACGGACTCCAACCCTGGTTGGTAGGAGCATTCGGGCAATGAAGCCGATAATTTACCCGATGAAAAATCAACGAGTCGTTGTGCCGGGGCTTTAAAATTTCCACCCCCGGCTTTGTAACAATACTGCTCTACCATTTGCTGAAAGCGCATCATCCGTAATGGATCTTCGTTTATGCCCGCCTGTTGTCCGCGGGAAGTATTGGATGTCCAGCCCGCATCTGCTAATTCAACTTGCACCACCATCCCACTATTAGCGAACGGGTTGTTTCTTTTCGAAGGGCTCCACCCATTCACGACAAGTTCGCCGGGACCGGTAGATGCCGGTGCAATGATGCCGCCCGGGCACATACAAAATGAAAATACTCCCCTGCCATTTACCTGTTGTACAAGATTGTAAGATGCAGGTGGCAGGTACTCGCCTCGGCTGGCACAATGATATTGCACCTGGTCAATAAGTACCTGCGGATGCTCAACCCTTACACCCAGTGCAAAAGGTTTTGCTTCAATTAAAATGTTCTTGCAGTGGAGTAATTCAAAAATGTCGCGTGCCGAGTGACCCGTTGCCAGGATCAAAGCATCCGCCTTGAAGCGATCGCCGTCTGCCGTGATCACTTCCTTTAAACTGCTTTCTTCAAATACGAAGTCAGTCAGTTTTTTCTCAAAGAGAAAATCCGCTCCACAGGCTTCGAGCTTTTCCCGCATTGCGGTGATGATCTGTGGTAGTTTGTTCGTGCCGATATGCGGATGTGATTCATATAATATTTTTTCTTCTGCTCCAAAGTGAACGAAGAGGTTGAGGATGCGATCTATGTCTCCTCGTTTATTACTTCTTGTATACAACTTGCCATCGCTGTACGTGCCGGCACCACCTTCACCGAAACAGTAATTGCTATCGGGATGGATGATGCCATCTTTATTCAATGCGGCAAGGTCGCGTCTCCGTGCCCGCACGTCTTTGCCCCGTTCGAGCAGGATGGGTTTTATGCCCAACTCAAGTAATTGCAAGGCTGCAAATAACCCTGCTGGTCCGGCACCAACAATAATGACTTTTCTCGCGGCATTGCTTACATCCTGGAAGTTGAAAGTTTCGGTGATCCGCTGCACGAAGGGCTCATCGATAAAAGCATTTACCGTCAGGTTTACCCAAATGGTTTTTCCACGTGCATCGATCGACTGCTTATGTGTATGGAAGCCGGTAATGCTTTCAATATTTTTGCCGGTAATTTTTGCAACATGTTCCTTCACCACCGTTTCACTGGCAGCCTGGTGCGGAAGAAGTTGAAGCGAAAGTTTCTGTTGCATTGTCTCGCCCTGGAAGTCGTTTAAAAGTGAATGGCGTAATAAACTCAGGAGAATATTACGCCATTGCGAAATGAAATATTATAAGTCAGAAAGGTTTCTGCTTTAATCGAAGCAACTAGAAAGGAAGGTCATCTATTGCGTCCGGTGAAGTAGCTGAAAATGTATCCAGCGGTTCCATGTACTCAGTGTCGGTTACTCCCTTGCTACCACCGGTTTGGCCGAGTTGCTCGATGCGCCAGGCATCCAGGTTGGTGAAATAATTCACCTTGCCTTCTTTTTCCCACTTGGTGCCTTTGATGTTGAAATAAATTTTTATTTCATCTCCAACATTTACGCGGTCAATGATGGAAACCTTATCCTGGACGGTTTGAAATTTTACATAATTAGTGATAGTCCTTCCACCAATATCTTCAGTTTTTTCTACCGCAAATTCACGTGTTTTAAAAGTGGCAGACTTCTGCACTGTATCATATTTTGCAACTAATTTTCCTGTTAATTCGTAACTCATTTTTTGAAATTTATCATGCGAAAGTAGACTTATTTGATGAAAAAATATTTAAGATTGGATTTAGATCATATATGCGAAAAATAGCTACCTTTCTCTGCTCAAACACTACCTCTTTCAATGCGCCGGAACCCTTTTTTTATCCCTTTTCTATCCCTGTTTTTTTTCATTTCCGCGTGTAAAACTGCTTACCAGCCAACGAGTGTTCAGTACCACGATTACTCGGTTTCTGCGAAAGACAAAACGGATACGGCATTATTGACCATGTTGCGGCCTTACTCCGACAGTTTGAACAAAACAATGAGTGACGTGATCGCGGTTGCCGGGGTCGAACTTGTGAAGAAGCAACCAGAAGGAACCCTCAACAATGTTTTGGCCGATGCCATGTTGGTGATAGGACAAGAAAAATTTAAGAAACACGTTGATGCTTCGTTTATTAACTATGGTGGTGTTAGGTTGAATATTCTTCCTGCAGGAAATATAACGCGAAGTAAGGTATTTGAAGTGGCACCGTTTGACAACGTGATCGTATTACAACAGCTGATTGGCGACACGCTCGAATTGTTTCTTGATATGGTAGCGATCAGGGGAGGCTGGCCGTGTTCAGGAATTTCATTTCAAATAAAGGATAAGAAGGCCATAAATATAAAAATTGGAAATAAGGCGCTGGACCCGGCAAAAATATATACGATTGCGCTCCTCGATTACGTTGCGAATGGCGGAGAAGAGTTTAGTTTTTTGAAGCGGATTCCGCAAGAAAATAATGGTTACCTTTTTCGCGATGCTGTGTTCAGTTATTTCTCTCGGTTCCAACAGGAAGGCAGACAGGTAACAGCAAAAATTGAAAACAGGATCACACATGCAGAATAGGAGAGATTTTATAAAGCAATCGATGCTATTGGGCGGCGGGCTCATGGTGGTACAATCCGGTTTTGCGGAGCCTGCAAGCGACCCGGTTAAGAAATTAACCATCCTGCATACGAATGACGTACACAGCCGACTTGAACCTTTCCCAATGGATCGAGGGAGAAACCAGGGTTTAGGTGGCGTAGCACCAAGGGCTGAACTTATTAAGGATATTCGCAAAGAAGCTGAGGTATTGTTGTTGGATGCTGGCGACATTTTCCAGGGAACGCCTTACTTTAATATATATAAGGGCGAACCCGAAATGAAGGCAATGGCTGCGATGGGGTATGAGGCGGTCACAATGGGTAATCATGATTTTGACGCTGGCTTAGAAAATTTTGCAACACAACTACTGCATGCAAATTTCCCGGTCATCATTTGTAATTACGATTTTACGGATACACCCATGGAAGGGAAGTCACAGCCTTACACAATAATCCGGAAAGGAAAATTGAAGATCGGTATTACAGGCGTTGGTATTGAAATGCGCGGCCTGGTGCCAGACAACCTGATGGGTAATACAAAATATCTTGACCCGGTTGTCCGCGCTAACGAAGTATCAGCTGATCTAAAAAAGAACAAGGCTTGTGATATGGTAATTTGCCTGAGCCACCTCGGTTACAAATACAAACCTGAAGAAGCAAAAGTGAGTGACCTTGTTCTGGCAGCAGAGACTGAGCACATTGATTTAATAATTGGAGGCCACACACATACCTTTTTGAATGAGCCGA
>JAURWD010000205.1 GCA_030655145.1 Ferruginibacter sp. | reverse complement strand
GGTCAAGCCTTCGGCCAAAAATTTTTCCGTGAAATATTGTTTTGAAAACGAGTGCCCTAACGGGTAACCAATCAATCCAAATAATTTCATTAGGTCAACTCTTTATTTAAGTACAACTCAAAAGTATCCCCACGCAAGCCAATTCGCATAGTTTCCAAAGCTATCACTTCAGTAGGCGCAATGTTGCCGAGATTTACATTGCAACCGATCAATTCCAGGAAATAAAGTTGCTGGGCTTTCTGAGGTGCTTCCCACAATATCTTTTCTTCAGGTATTTGAGTAAGTATTTCCTGCACTAACCCTTCTCTTACTTCTCCGGTACCACGATAGATACCTACGTTTCCTGCTTCCCTTGCCTCTGCAATAACATAGGTTGAGCCTGCTTCAAGTTCCGCCTTCATCAACTCTATCCATTTGTATGGGGGAATGATATGTGCTGCGTCTTTACTTCCCACCTCGCTTAAAACAACACCGTGTTTCGTCAGCTTTTCGATATAACCGCACTTTTCTGCATGAGGAATAGAGATAGAGCCATCGCTCACTTCCATGTAACTAACGCCAAATTCTTTACACACATTTATATAATCTTCAAATTGGTTTCTAACCAAAAATGCTTCAAATAAAGTGCCGCCAAAATAAATGGGAATATTGTATGAGGCATAAACCTGCAGTTTTTCTTTCAGGTTAGGTGTTACGTAAGCAGTCCCAAATCCAAGTTTTACGATATCTACATGGGGATGAGATACACTCATGAAGTTCCTCGCTTCTTCGATACTTAGCCCCTTATCCATAACCATTGTTATGCCGTGTTCTCGGGGCTTAAGGTTTCTTTCAGGTATTTGCGATAAATTAAAATTCATTGTTATTTTTTCGGGAATGGCGCAAAGATAACTATTGAGCCTTAAAGAAAACGAATGAGTGAAACAGGTGCGAAGACTGGCTTTAGATTGATTTGTTTCTTTTGAATCTGGCTACAATATCAATCACAAACTGATTTTGCAAGATTGAAGGGTTCAATTCGATTAATTTTTTGACGAGCTTAGGGTTCTTATCCATACCGGTCTCGAGTTGAATCATTGCCTCCTTAGACTTGCCGAGCGCAAGCAGGAAGGCGCATTTATGAAAGTAAAAAATAGGTTTGTTGTTTGTCAGAAGTATGGCGTGATCAACGTATTCCAGTCCTTCCTCAAAGCATTTAGCATGGTATAAGCATTTAAGAAGTTCTAACCAGCCATTACTATTCTTTGGACGACTTCTTACCACGTTTCCAAAATACTGAACCGCTTCTTCAATCTTCCCCTGTTCCATATAACATTGCCCCATGGCAAGATTATACTCAGGTTGCATGCGTTGCGTGCGCATGGCAATATTTAAATTCTTGATAGCGCTATCCCAAATACCCTCATTCATATAGGTACAGGCGATTTTATAATATAACTGGGGATCTTCCTGGTTGAGATGGGTTGCTTTTCGATAATTAAATCTTGCTAATGCATAATTATGCAGTTTGTCATAACAGTGCCCGATGGCCTCATAAATGACATCCTCCGGCCTGGCAAGTTCCAGCACTTTTTGGAGAACTTCAATGGCATCCTTGTACTTCCTGAGTCGTAGGTAAGCATCGCCCATATTTCTCCAGGCATAATCAAATTTTTCGTCAATTGCGACCGCATATTGATAAGCATCAATAGCTTTTTCATATAATTTAATGCCCTGGTAGGCTGCTGCCAGGTTGAACCAGGCAAGTTCGCTAAATGGATAATCTTCGATGATCTGCTGGTGTAATCGTATCCCTTCTTCGTTCCTTCCGGTAAAATCCGTCCAAAAGCAGATCTTGTAAAGTGCCTCCTCATTAGTAGGATCCAGTAATACAATCATTTTCAAACAATCAAACACTTTATCAAAATTATCGTAGTCGTCATAAACATCTGCCAGTTCGAACAACAATTCAATCTTTTCATCACCTTCAAAGTAATTTAACGCGGCTTCGAGCACTGAAGCAGCTTTCGACTGCTGGTCCAACGCCAAGTATGCATCAGTCTTGAGGATGTAGAGATTAATATCACTACTATCCAGCACTTCGGCCTGGTCTAGAAAATAAAGGGATTCTTTATATTTTTTGGCTGCTATTAGAAGGTCTGCTTTCTTAAGCAAAAGCAGTGAAGAATACGGATAGCGTTGAATTGCAAATTCTGCAGCCTCCAGGGCTTTCTGGAGTTCATCTTTTTCGTCAAAGTAATCAATGATTTTTTCGAACGCGTCTTCTTCAATAAAAGAGTGGCTTCTGCCTGCTTTGAGATGATCGTACTGCTGCAATAACTCTTTTAGCTCTTCCCTATCTTGTCGGTCAGGATATTTACTCATGGGCTTGTAGGTTACTGTAAAGTACACCATTAAAAATAAAGTGTCAAAATTTTGTAACTTAATTTAAACCTGTACGTTAAAGAAAAGTCAAAAATAATGGATGAATGGTGGCCTCGGAGTCACAATTTTAATATATATTTGTAACTATTAAACTTATTCCAAATGAACAGATTCACTAAAAAACTCTTGGCAGTCGCTGTACTGTTCAGTGTTGTTGTGGAAGCCTGGGCCGATAAAGGTGTTGGAAGACGTACTAAAAGCAACACAAGTTTAAACATTCTCGCTTCAGGAAATATTAAGAATTCCATTGGTTTCAATATGAAATCAGGCTTGAGCTACAAGGGAAGCTTGTTAAATACTCGTGTTCCTGTTGGAAATTCATTAATGGGAAGTTCTCTTGTAACCTACCAAAAAGGAAATACAACTTACATTATTCCTTTCAAGACTAAAATTACCGTCCCTGAAATTCAGCCTGGTTACACCGGGATGAAAGTGATCATCAGGAAAAAATAACAAAAACCCTTACGATTGTAAGGGTTTTTTAATGCTTAATAATTCGCTACCTATCCTTCCTTTTTCACCTGCTTATTATCTTCATAACTCATCACCCGGTAACCCGACTTTGGAAATTCAAATTTTACCGCCGAAATCGAATTTAAATCTATCTCAGACACCGTATATGTAAATTTCATATTCTCTGTCTCTAACTCATATTCCATTGGTAAACCGGGCAGATTCTTAAAAGCGGATGTGTAGTCCTTGTTCGTGAGCCCCAGCTCTGTTGCATAGAAAACGGTAATGATCGATCCATCGCTTAGTTTGCCAGTTGCCTTTTGACAACTGTACCCCTTTATCATTTTGGTTTCAGTCGACTTGTCAAAAAGAAGTGAATTGTATTTTTTATTTTTTTCATCCCAGTTTGCTTTCGAAAGCGTGATCATTAATTTCTGACCGCTATATTCTCTTAAAATGACCGCCGAGCCTGTTTTAGCGTTGAAAATGCTGGTTTCATTACCAAGCGAGCTGATCATTTCTGATCTGCTGGAGCTACCTTTTAAATACAATATACTTTTAGCTCCGTTCAAAACACTCACTTTATTGTTTTCAGCTTTTTTACTTTCGACGGAAATATTGTAAACAATTGTGCCTTCCGAAAGTGTTTTCTGAGCAATCGAATTAGCTGTAAACAATTGAGCCGACACTAAAAGTATCATCGGCGTTGCGAACCTGATATCCATGCTTAAATATAATAAAATCCCGTGCCAATAAAACTTAAACGCCTGTAATAGAATGTTATATCTATTACAGGCGTCGGCATGTGTAACGAATTATGTTTTTAGTTTGCCTTTTTAGGCTTGTTCTTCAAATCCTGTACTTTTTTATTAGCTTCCTGCATGGCCTGTATACGTTCCTGTAATTTGCTTTGTTTAACGGGCTTCTTCCGGTTTATTTCAATTTGAGCGAGAATCTTATCATGGTCGATGATGTACTTCTGTATAACGATCTGAAGTATTAGGGTTATGGTATTTGAAATTGTATAATACCAGGTAAGTGCAGCTGGTAGGTTATTGAAAACGCCAAGCAATAAAACCGGAAATATGTATGGCATATATTTCATTACAGGATTAGAATTATCCTGCATGCTGCTCATACTGTAAATGGATATCAGTAAACTAGTAAGCGTTGCTGTTAAGGTGAAAAGGCTAACATGATCTCCATAGAAAGGAATGCTAAATGGCAAATGATAAATTGAATCATACGAAGCTAGATCTTTAGCCCAGAGAAAGTTTTCGCCCCGTAAAGAAATGTTACTTTGAAAGAAGTAGTAAAGCGACATGAAGATGGGTATCTGTAAAAGTGCAGGAAGACAACCTCCCAAAGGACTGACACCCGCTGACTTCCAGAGTTGCATTTGATCCATGCTAAAGGCTTGCTTATCCTCACCATGTTTCTCTTTCAACTTGTCGATCTCCGGCTTCAGTGCCTTCATTTTCGCACCACTTACATAACTTTTATAAAGAATGGGGGATGTAAGTAACCTGATGAACAAGGTCAGCAGAAGAATCACGATTCCCATGCTCGCTACATTGTTGCGTAATACGTCAAACACAGGAAGCAACACGTGCCGATTAATATATTTTACGAAGGCAAACACACCACTACCGTAGGGTACGATATTTTGCATTTGGTTGTCATACTTTTTTAAAATATGATAATCACTCGGCCCGTAATATAATTGTAATGGAATTTGGGCCGTTTTGCCTGCAGGTACAGTCGTTCTGAAACTCGCATTTGTTTGAGCAAGTATTTGGGAAGAGGTGTCTGTCGGAACGGTCCACTGGATATCCGCGGAGTTAAACTTATTTTTATTGATCAAAGTAGACACAAAAAATTGCTGTTTTACTGCCACCCAATCCACTGGTTCCTCAAACTTGGCTTTATCACCTGATCCTAACATTGTAAAATCATAACTCCCGCCTGTTACATACGCAATGTGTGACTGCTGTTTTTCATAGGTAAGATCCATTTCAACCCTCGGCGTCTGGGTCTTCCAAAGGATGTTCAAAGAATTTTGCGTAACCAGTTGGTCGGCGCCCTCCATAAATATATTGAAATCAATCATGTAGTCATCCGGGCGAATGGTGTATTGGTGAGTGATTTGCTTGCCAGAAGAATCTTTTAGATAAAACTTTACGGTCTGACTTTTGTCCGGATTAACAACAACTGGATCGGCAGTAAATATTAAATCGCTTGTTTCGGCAGTCTGCCTATCACCTGAATTGATAACGTATGAAAAATTGTTATATGCACCGTGTTGTAATACAACAGGGTGACCATTATAAGTTTTAAATTTTTTGAGTTCGACAGCCTTAGGTTGACCGCCCTTGTTACTAAATGAAATTTTGAATACTTCGTTTTCGACTGCCGTTAACGATTCCGGAAGATTTAAAGACTGCTGGAAATTACCTGCTGATTGTTGAACGCGGGCCACTTCAGCCCTTATAGAATCGTTTCGAAGAGCTAGAGTATCTGGTTTGGGTTTTGATGCGGCAACCGAATCTGAAATCCTTTTCTGCTCGGACAAGTAAGCCTGGTTACTTCTGCTATTAAAGAAAAACATCCCAATTAAAAGAATACCAATCAACACAAACCCAGTCACCGTATTTCTATCCATG
>JAURWD010000218.1 GCA_030655145.1 Ferruginibacter sp. | reverse complement strand
AAGCTGCTGGAATTCTCAAAAGTTTTGCCGGCCTTGAGGCTGCAGGTGGAAAAGGATCTTTCGTTGAAAGATCTGAATGAACGTAAGGTGATTGCCGCTGTTGTCAGCCTGATGGAACGCACCTTTATCCGCATCGGCAATGCGGAATATGAGAAAACAAATGGCTCTTACGGTCTTACAACAATGCATGATAAACATGTAAAGATTGAAGGTGACGAGATCAACTTTTCTTTCAAAGGGAAGAAGAGTATACAACATGACATTTCGTTGAAAAATAAAAAGCTGGCTAAACTCGTCAAGCAATGCCGCGAGATCCCGGGCAAAGAACTGTTCCAGTATTTTGATAAAGATGGCCAGCGAAAAAGCATTGACTCAGGAATGGTGAACGCCTACATCAAAGAAGCTACCGGCGATGTGTTTACGGCGAAAGATTTCCGCACCTGGTTTGGATGCATTCACCTGTTAATGGCGTTTAAAAAAATGGACGTAGCGGAAACAGTAACGGCCTGCAAAAAAAATATTAATGAAGCGCTGGATTATGTGAGTACGCACCTGGGAAATACCCGAACCGTTTGCAAAAAATATTATGTTCATCCGGGCCTGATCAGGATGTACGAAGAAAATAAACTCAACAAATATTTACAGGAATTAGACCAGATAGAAACCGACGATAATACTGCCCGCCTGGCCAAAGAAGAATTGGTACTGATTAAATTGCTTGGGAAGATCGCGTAACGATTTGCCCTCTTAAATAATAAAAAATAAAAAGCCCTCCAGTTACGGAGGGCCTTGCATTTTACCAAAACCTAAAAAAAGTTGTATTAAGAAACTGCCGCTTGCAGATCACGGTATTTTTTTATCATGTCGTGAGACTTCTTCAACGATGTTTTTTGATCCATGATCAACTGCCTTGATTCGGCATCTATTTCGGAATCAGAACTCAATGCTTCATCGTATGCTTTTTGAGCAGCATCTTCACCAAATTCGCATGAGCCCAATAAAGCTTTACGGTCTTTACCAGTAAAGACGGCTTTTACATCCATCCACGCACGATAAATTTTACCTGAGTTTGTTGTGTCATCTGTAGGTGTACCGCCCAATTGGCCAATGCGGCTGCTAAGCTCAGAAACATATTGTTGACTTTCGTTTGCCATGCTTCTAAACAGCCCTTTCAAATCAACATCTTCATCCGAAGCTTCCTTAATGGCTCTTTCGTAACCTGTAATACGGTCATTATTTATCCTAACCAGATCATTGAGAACTTCCTGCAAATTGTCATTCGTATTCATAGAAAAAATGGTTTGTTGAACTAACATAGGGATCAAAATCGTGCCAGCCGGTCATAGGTAGACCATCGTTCCCGATGCGGGGATTCGTAGAACTAATTGCGCAGAAACTCCTGTTTTAAAGGCATCGTATATTGGGGTAAACAGCTGGTGTTAAATTTTTAATGGCAACTTATATTCACATGCTTAAACAATCTGTGGACAATTGGTTGAAGTATTGATTCTTCTTTGCTGGTATCGCTCGTAACCACAACAATCAAGGGTCGTTTAAGACAAATTCGTTGATAGATCAGTGTAATCGCTGATTCCCGTGTTCCAGGCTTGTTTTGTTGGTACGGAATTTCGATGTCACACAGTACCACGATTTGGACAAAAAGTACAACGTTGTTTATTATTAAAAGGAGTGCATGAATGAAGTAGTTACCGGTTCCCCGAATAATGTGCAAGGGTATGTGAAAGGTGCGACGGATGAACTGGATCCGGTGAGTTACCTCGTCCCCATCATCGACACGCTCAGCATTCCTGTTGTGTTATTAAACGATGCCTTGCAAATTAAGTTTGCGACTCCCGCGTTTTACTCAGCATTCCATTTGACTAAAGAGGAAGTCGTCGATACCTACTTTTACAAACTCAATCACGTGGTGGGTTCAAATTCTGCGGTGATCGACCGGTTGATGAACCTGTTGTCGGACAATGTGCCGATCGAAAACTTCGAAGTTGCCTGCAACATTCAAAGGGGCATTCCTGATTACTTCCGTTTCAATGCAAATATTTACCCCGGCCCAGATCATTCAAAGATCATCGTGCTGGCCATCAATGACATTTCGGATTGGTGCAGGGAAAAAACTGCGCTTGAAAACGAAAACACCACCCTGCGTGAACAAGTATTGTTCACAAATGAATCTGCTCATTTAGGAACCTGGGAAATGGACCCTGCCACACGAGAGATTACCTGCGATGAGCGCTGCGCTAAATTTTTCGGAAATGGTGAAAGATCACTCACCTACGAAGACTTCCTCGACAGCCTGCACCCCGATGACCGAACCTTCACGGATGAAGAAATACAGAAAGCTACATCGGGAATGAATCATGGTTTATACAATGTTGAACACCGAACGCAATATAAAAGGACAGAACAGCTAAGTTGGCTACGGGCCAGCGGCAAAGCTTATTTCGACGAAACCGGCAAGGCAACCCGGTTTGCGGGAACCGTAACAGACATTACTTTACAAAAACTAAACGAGCAGTTGCTTCGGGAGAGTGAAGAACGCTTCCGGGTGGCAGCTGATGCCGCCGCCGTGTTGATGTGGTTAAGCACGCCGTACAAGTCACGGAATTATTTTAATAAAAGCTGGTTAAAATATGGCGGACGAAATCATCAACAGGAATCGGGCTTTGGTTGGAGAGAAAACATTCACGCTGATGATGTTGAGGACTACATGAAATTGTACGAAACAAATTTTGATCTTCAACTGGAATACAATGCAGAATACCGGCTGCGCCGAAAAGATGGTGAATACCGTTGGGTCGCTGAAGTAGGCGCGCCTAGATTTTCTCCTGCCGGGATCTTTGAAGGATTTATCGGTACCTGCACGGATTGTCACGATCAAAAAAGAACCCGTGAGGAGCTCGAAAACAAAGTAGCTGAAAGAACCCAGCTGCTTAAAAACGCCATTTCAAACCTGGAGGCGTCTAATCAAAACCTGGAAGAATTCGCCTACGTAGCCTCACATGATCTGCAGGAACCGCTGCGAAAAATCCAAGCTTTTTCAGATCGGCTGCAACATAAAAACCAGCATAGCTTAAGCGACACGACCCGCTTGTATCTTTCAAAGATCACAGGAGCTTCCGACCGAATGAGTCACCTTATTGGCGACTTGCTTAATTATTCAAAGGTTAAGAATACTTCGGAATTGTTGGAAACAACGGACCTGAACGATGTGGTACAAAATGTATTATCCGATTTTGATCTTTCTATTCAACAAAAAAAGGCAGTGATCCATGCGGACCATTTACCGGTGATCAAAGCCATGCCGACGCGGATGAACCAGCTGTTTCACAACCTCGTTAGTAATTCACTGAAATTTGCGAAGGAAGAAGTGGCCCCGGTTATTTCGATCAATAGTGAAAAGCTGGGGGATGCAGAAAAGGCAAAGTATTCAACGCTTGATTCCTCCACAAACTACTTCGTTATAAATTTCTCCGATAATGGCATTGGGTTCAACCAGGAGTTCGCAGAAAAAGTCTTTCATATTTTTCAACGCCTTAACGGGATGAGCGCCTACGAAGGCACGGGCATCGGGCTGGCAATTTGCCGCAAAATTGTGTTGAACCATCACGGCTTGATCTTCGCGGAATCGAAAGAAAATGTTGGTACCCGGTTCAGGATCATTTTTCCGGCTTATGAAGGAGAGGTTGAAGGATAAGAAGGATTGGGTGAGACCAATGAATCCTATATCTGAGAATGACTGACAAAGTATTTGTCATACGATCTGTTCCATTGGCGTTGGCTTTTTCATGAGTGCCTACTCAATAACAAATTTGTATCCCCTGCCATGTACGTTGATGAATTTGATAGAACCATCCCCGCTTAATTTCTTACGTAATTTAGACACCAATACATCAACATTCCTACTGATCACAACTACCCCGTTATCTTCCCAGATCTCTTTCATTAGTGTTTCCCTTTCTACGATTCGGTTGATGTTCTCTGCAAATATTGTTAGTGCTTTTGTTTCTTTTTCAGAAAGTTCTATATTTCTATCCTCAATTTTCAGCATATTATCTCCTGGATAAAATCTAATGCTTCCTAATTGTATATGATCGGTCTTATCGATGATTGGCTCCTTTTCTTTCTCTTTCTGCTCTTTTTCCCGAAACTTATTTCTACCATAAAAACCAACCACACTTAACGGGATGACCAACAAAATCAACCACAAAAAATTAAACTTATCTTTTTTCAAAAGATCCACTTCAATAATATAACAACCTACCTCCAGCTTACGACCCCGGCAAGGTGTTAAATTCCCGGTTTGGCTATTTATTTCGAAGGCGAAGACAGTTTCATTCTGATTACATTTCCTCAGGTTCACTATATAGTCTTTGGCCAGTGCATTCTTTTGAAATGTTCGCTGAGCTAAATCGATGAGTGAATCTGAAATAAAACTAAAGTTATTTTGGAAGGTGATCTGGTAGGTGTTTTCATTCAGTTTCTTAACTGGCAGCACTCTCGAGGTAGAATCTTTAGCTGTGAGCAACAGTTGATGCCCCAGATCACGTAAAACAACTTCAACATGATTCGCGGGAACTTCATGATTTTTATTGATCGATGCAACGGCAGAGATCAATAAAACAATTATCATGACCGAAGATCCGAACAGCATAAAAGACTTCATGATGCAAAATACTCTTTTAAACCACCGTTGACAGTGATTTTACAATTGTTTTACGCATCTTTTACACCTTTTTACTCCAAAAATTCTCCAGCATTGTTGACGCCTGATATCTTTATTGTATCGTTTCACCAAATCGATCAAAGTCATGAATATCTATCACCTTGCTTCGTTGCTCCTTTTTCTACTCCCCTTCTCCTGTGACCAGGCGTTCGAGTTTCAAGGAGCTTCTTCAGTTTTCCCGGCTAGTATACGCACACACAAAACAGGTATGGCAGCGGCCCCAATGATCGTTATTAAATCTACTGATGGCGGACAAACATGGCAGGACATTAGCGCAGGGCTTCCGGATCCGGTAAAGTATGATCATGGTGTTGACGGAACTGTTTTTTTTGCCAATGACAACGGGATCTATTTAACTGATGGAAATGAGATCTATCACAGTAAACAAAACGCGACGGCTCCTTTTTGGACCAAGGAGATTTCTCCCGATGAACGTCGCAGCACGAGCTGTTGTAACGCAGGCATTTCTGCCTACACCTACCGGAGCAATTTTACACAAAAAATAAACGCGTCGGGAGTATGCTCGCCTGTGACCACAAATTTTCAAGACAAAAAATTACGTACCGTCTTTGAAACTGCCGGCGGTAAAGTTTTCATCGGCACCGACAATGGCTTCTATAAATCGACGAATAGCAGAACAACCGGGAAAATGAAATTGGTAGAGTCAAACGGCGTACTGATGTCGACAACTAACAGGGGAATTATCCGATCGACCGATGATGGTGAAAACTGGGACCTGGTGATCAGCGAAGGGGGTGTCGGCATTGCCATAGAGCACATCGAAGGTGGATTTGCTGCTATCACTTACAATACAGCCTCGGAAACCAGGAGAGTGCGAACATCCTACGACGGTGGAAAAACCTGGCAACCCATTGATGCCGGCCTTCCGGCGACGCAGTCCATTGCCTCCATTATCCAGGTTGGTGAAAATTTCTTTTGTGGGCATCCTAACGGCATATTCAAATCTACAGACAAGGGTAAAACATGGAAACTGGTACTTCCTTCTATAAACGGTAAGGTCTTCAATTTATCGGTTTCAGGCAACGTGATATATGCCATACCCAGGAATGGTGGATGTTAACAATCAGGGTAACACACATCCACTAATTAAAAATTACAGCAGGTTGCGGATGACTACCAATGCGCAAGCTGAAAAAAATAAAATTAAAACAATGAAAAAAAGTATAATGATATTGATGTTGGTAACAACAGGATTTTTTTGCTACGGGCAAAGCAGTACAGATTCGGTTTATACAGGAAACATGGATTCGGCAAAATCTGAAATTGTTATCAAGCCTGGAACCAAGGGTTTAAGCAAAGACGGGCTTGCTAAAGCAATCGAGACCGGAACGATTTATAATGCTACATCGCCCTATCATAATGTTTCGCATGAATTTACTTACCTGGTGGCTATGCGGGATTATTGTAATAAAACTTTATTGCAAATGCGTGATAATGGTGAGTCGAATAAGAAGCTTACGAAGAAATTGAAAAGAGCATTGTCAAAGGCGAATGCAAAATTAGCTTCGACAAAATTTAATGGTTTAAAAAATGAGTCGGACTACTATGCATTATTTTTAAAAAACATCGATGATGAATTTAGGAATTGATGCGTTCGGGCAAACGAGATGAAATATAAAAGAAATGCTTCAAAAAAACCTGGTTTATGAAGAACCAGATCCATGTTAACTAAACCTACAAAAAATATGAAAAAAGTTATGTATGCGCTGATCTTACTGCTGGTAGTGGTAAGCGGACTTGTATTTGCTAGTAGCGAAATCAAAAATGAAACGTCTAAAAAAACAATCTCAACGCCACTCTCCCAGGATGACGGGAGCGCCGAATTAAAAAAATGGGAGGCTACCCCTGGTGGTATGAATTTCAAAAGATGGGAAGCGTCGCTCCAGGGTAAAAAAGTGCTTGAGTGTGCCGCTAAATTGAGGTCGCAGGTAAGTAGTTTTACCGACATGGAGGCTGTTGTAACATCTCTTTCTCTTCCGCCGGGATCAAGATTAGGTTTCGGTGTGATCGCCAGGATCAATGGCGAGGATTACATTGTAAAATTTGACCCGGAAAAATCTCAACTTAAGCAATTGTATAGCCTGAAAGTTAATGACAAACTAATTATAAGAAGCAATGCTGTATCGTATGCGCCGAAGTATTCATATCCAATTGTATCAGGCGACTATGTTGAACGAGATGGTAAAATAATTTATAAACGTGTACCTCGCAAAGGCGGTTGCTGAAGAAAAAATTTTCAAATACTGTACCGTCTATCCCTTACGCCTGGTGCCTGTTTGTAACCCCTCAAGTGGACAAAGCCAAACATACGTACCAAGAGACAATATTTTCAACTTCGACAATACGGATCTTTATACTTCTGTTGGGATGATGACGGTAAACACAGCTCCCTTGTTCGGTTCTCCCGCCGCACTGATGATGCCATGATGATGGTCGATGATCTTTTTACAAATGGCCAGTCCAATACCCGTTCCGTCAAATTTTTCTTTGCTGTGAAGGCGTTGAAAAATAGTAAATATTTTTGCCGCGAATGCGTTTTCAAAGCCGATACCATTGTCTGAGAATACAAGCCGCAAATATTTTTTCCTTGGCGACAGCGAGTGATCGCGTACCTCCTCGTTGGTGAGAAGATCGTACCGTATCGAAAGCACCGGCGTCACATCTTCCCTTTTAAATTTGATGGCATTCGAGATCAGGTTTTGAAACAACTGGCGAAATTGAGTTTCATTCACAATCGCGGTGGGCAGTGTATCATATTCAAGGCGTGCACCACTGGCTTCGATCATGTAATCTAGGTTCTGGATCACATCTTCCAGCAATATTCCAAGATTCGTTTTTTTGAAAGAATGACTAAAACTTACTTCGGAAAGTGAAAGTATGTCGTCGACCATGCGCTGCATTCGAACTGCGCACTCCACGATTTTTACCACTGTAATTTTTGCAACCGAGGGTGAAAGCGCCTCTGATAAAAGCCGGTCGCCAAAAACCGAAATTTTACGAAGCGGTTCTTTCAGGTCATGACTGGTAATGTAGGCGAACTCTTCAAGGCTCGCGTTAGACCGTTCCAGTTGAACAGTTTTTTGAAACAGCGAATTCTCCAACTCTTTCTGCTCCGTCACATCCTGGCAAGTCCCGATCATTTTATAGGCGATGCCGGCCTCATCTAACAAAGCCTGGCTTTGCCCGTACAATATTTTCTCCTTACCATCGATAGCGGTTATGCGAAAATGATAGTTCCTCACTTCTCCGTCAGATAGTTGTTCCCGCAATTTTCTCCATCTTTTTTCCCGGTCATCCGGGTGTATAAAATTGATGAACTGGTGTATAGTGAAAGTGGCAGACTGGGGCACTAATCCGTAAATCCGATACAATTCATCTGACCAGTATAATTTGTCGCTGGCTACTTCCCAGGTCCAGTTGCCGAGTTTACTCATGGCCTGTGCCTGGCTGTATAATTGTTCGCTCTCTGTTAGTTTGCTGATGATCTCGTGCCTGTCAGTTACGTCCATGATCGTGCCTTTGATCAACACCGGGATCTTCTTCTTCAGGATCACTCGTCCTCTTGCCCAAATGATCTTTTCCTCGCCGTTAACCACGCAACGGCATTCAATGTCAAATTCACCGCTTCCGGTAAGCGTTTTCGCCCAGGCCTTTTTTACATTATCCACGTCGGCCGGGTGTACGGAATTCAACAGGTTCTCAATTTTCCATGCGGAGCTTAGCCCCAGAATTTTCAATGCCTGTGG
>JAURWD010000192.1 GCA_030655145.1 Ferruginibacter sp. | reverse complement strand
ATGCGTGTAGGTTTGAACTGGCGAACCAGTGAAACCCACATTGATGAAGTCATTGGTCGTTTGATACAGGTCATTCGATAAGGACACAAGGGTGTTTTTATTGGTAGAATAATTGATCGAAGAATTCCAGGTGAAATTTTTCCTGGTGATTGGAGTTGTGTTGATGATGATCTCCACCCCTTTGTTTTCCATGACGCCCACATTTGCTTTCGTGAACGTATACAAATTTGGCGGTGACGGTACCGGGTAGTCATACAACAAACCATTTGTACGACGGTAATAGTAATCCAGCGAGCCGCTGACCTTGCCTTTAAAAATGGAGAAATCAACACCCGCGTTGGTTTCGTTTTTTACTTCCCATTTCAGGAACGGGTTGGGATTACTGATCGGTCTCAGGCTAGGCACCCACTGGCCATTGATGAGGAAAGAGCCACTGTAGCCGAGCAGGCTTACACCTAGAAAATATTCATCGGGAGCGGTTCCGGTAACACCATAACCTACACGCAGTTTAAGGTCATCAAAGAATCGCACGTTATCCATAAATGGTTCCTTGCTGATGCGCCATCCGGCGGAAATCGAAGGAAAAGTTCCCCAGGCATTTTGAGTACCTACCAATTTTGAAGTTGCCTCGTGCCGCAAGTTCGCGGTAAGCAGGTATTTTTGGCGATAGTTATACGTAACCCGTCCAAAAAAACCGATCAGGTTATACGCATATTTACTGCTGCTGATCTGTGCGGTGCCCAGCCCAAGCCCACGTCCCACCCCGATGTTATCGATGTAAGAAAAATTCCCGGCGGGAAAATCTGTATTGTTCAGGCTGCTTACTTCGGTGAGGTTATCCTGGTAGCTATAACCACCGAGCACACTGACGTTGTGATCATTAAAAGTGCCGTTATACTGTGCCGTTAGTTCCATCAACTGGTCGGTATTATCACCGCTTCTTTTCAGCGCGTAACCCTGGCGACCGTCTCTTACGGTTGTGATGCTGTTTTTCGTTTCTGCGTACCCGTAAACACTGCTAAAGCGATTGCGGGAGAACAAAGCTTTTAACTGTACGCCTTTTACTGGTAACCAGGTAACACTTCCACTAAGGCGTGTGGATTGTGACTGGTTTTGACCGTAGGATTCATTGATCAGCGCCAGGGGATTTTCGTAGCCGGCAACCGCGATCTGTTCATTCCAGCTACCATCAGGATTCTTGATGGGTGCTGTTGGATTTCTGCCAAGAACCTGGCGTAGGATGGTTGTATTAAAACTATTTCCATTGCCAAGACTGTTATACCGGTTATCAGTATTCAACAAGTTGAAATTGACTTTGAGGGTATTGTTGAACATGTTATGATTGATGTCGAATCTTCCATTGATCAAGCGGTTGTCTGATCTCAGGAAAATGCCCTCATAGTAACGGTAACCCAGGGTGGCGGTATAGTTGGTTTTCGAGGTTCCTCCGCGGAAAGCAAGGTTGTGCCCATGACTCAGCGGCGTGCTGCGACTTACCTCTCCTAACCAATCGGTATTGCTTCCAAGATCCTGCAGCGGAAGGCGTTGACGATACTGGGCGGCGTCCAGCATTTTAGGAAGATTTACAAATTCCTGGGTGCTGATATAGGCGTTGTAGTCGATGGTTGGTTCAACATTGCCGGTTGACTTCCGTGTAGTGATGAGGATCACACCGTTGGTTCCGCGGGTTCCATAAATGGCGGCGGCCGAGCCATCCTTCAATACATCGATGCTTTCGATATCATCTGGCGCAACCGTATTTAAATCGCCGGGAATTCCATCAACAAGAATTAATGGTTGGGTACTGGTAGCGAGCGTAGCAGTTCCACGAAGTAAGATCTGGCTTTGCGCCGTAGGATCTCCACTTGGTGTAACGATCGTTAGGCCCGCAACCTTTCCCTGTATCAATTGCCCCGGATCCCGTACGGCACCTGACACAAAATTTTCCTTTTTTACACTGGCAACTGCACTGGTGACATCCGATTTTCGTTGCGTTCCATAACCGATAACCACCACGTCAGCAATACTTTTATTTTCAAGCAGCAGGGAAACTACCACTTCCGTTTTATCACCAACCGTTACTGAAGCACCGGCATAACCCACATAGCTAAATTCAAGCACCGCCCGTGTATCTGGCACATTGATCGAAAAAACGCCATCAACATTAGTGGAGGTACCGACGGAAGTGCCTCGAACTTTTACACTAACACCATCCAAGGGTTCACCCTTATCGTTCGTCACGCGACCTTTCACCTCAATTGGTGGAGGCGCTGGTTTGGCCTCCACCGGCTTGTCCATTTTGGCCGATAATTTTTTTAGCTTGATCACCACCGTTTTCTCATAGATGGTATAAGTGAGCAATTGACCGCTCAGGCAAACGTCCAATACCTCTTCGATGGTGGCGTTGTTAACTTTCACATCCACCGGTTTTGCATTCGAGATCACCTTATTCGTGTACAGGAAATTATACCCTGTCTGCGCCGTGATAGATTTAAAGATTTTCTCGATGGAGGCATTCTCCAGGGACAAGGAAATTTTCTGCGAGTATCCATCTGCCTTTGCATACAGACAGGCCACCAGCATAAAAAAAGTCGTTAGTTTCATAATGCGCAAAAGTTTGGCAAAGACCCGCCGGTTGGAGTGCGGCCAGGCATTTGTAGGAAATTCTAATTTCATACATTTGTAATGTTTGGGTTTAAAAAATTGGTTAAATGCTACACGGTGTTGATTGATTTGATTGACTCAATATTCCCGGGAGTGGTCGCAACACTTCCGGTTTTTTATTGTCAATTCCAACCTATGATTGTCTGTCCTGATTGAATGGCTTACATTTTCACGATCACTTTCTTTCCCTGGATGGTGAAGGATATTTCTTCTGTTAGTTCTAAAATTTTCAACACGTCCGAGATGTTTGCGGAGCGGGAGATCTGCCCGTTAAACGTCACCGGCTCAATGTTTTTCGGCATCACGATTTCTGCGTCATACCAGCGCGACAGTTGCCGCATCAGGCTATTGACGTCTGTGTTATTAAAAGAAAACAGGTCATTTTTCCAGGCTATGACTTCGCTTGTGTTTACTCCGTTCTTTACCTGCAAACTGCCGCCGGCAGCGAGTTGCGCCTGTTGGCCGGGAACAAGCATTTTTCCCGAAACCGGGTTATTGACTTTTACGGAACCTTCGAGCAAGGTTGTTTTCACAGCAGGCTCATCATCGTAGGCATTGATATTGAAATGAGTACCGAGCACCTGCACCTGCATATCATTCACTTTTACCGTAAACGGACGACTGGCATCTTTTGCTACTTCAAAATAAACTTCACCAGTGATCTCAACGGAACGACTCAACCGATCAAAACTTGCGGGAAAGCGAATGGAGGAAGCAGCATTTAGCCACACAATCGTACCGTCGTCAAGCCTTAGCTGGAACTTTTTACCTCTTGGGGTCCTGATGGTATTGATGGCATTTGCAGCAAGCTCGCCGCCATTAGAAACGTACTGGATAGTGCCACCATTTTTTTGAATCCTGGTGTTGCCCTGCTGCGCAAGATTTCCATCCGCCGCAGTGTCGAGCACGATGGTAGAGCCGTTGGCCAATGTTAAGATAGCACCACTGGTGCCCGGAGCAATATCCTGTTTGGGCTCACTGCTTTTTTGGGCAAGCGGTGCCCTGCCAGCCTGTATACCAGGCCTATTCAATAAGAAATAACCGGCGGCACTTATTGCAAGTATCAAAATTGCTGCTGCAACACGATACCAGGTTCTGTAATTGCGTGTAGTCGTTAGCGGTACTACCGGTGTTTCCTGGCGGGAAAGGATGGCAGACAACATACTGGCGGATTGAGCCTCGTTCAATTGTTGAGGCAGCGGAACATTTCCCCAGGCAGCATCAAGGTATTGCTTTACAACTTCATCATGATCGGGCTTATCGAGGAGGGACATCAGTTCCGTCTTTTCTTCCGCGGTAGCGGATTCAGAAAAAAGGCGGTCCAACAAAAAGTGGAGTCTTTTATTTTCCATAATAGCAACAATTGAGAGCGGCCAAAAACAACAGGTTGTTGCTTCGCTCTATATCAATGACAACCCAAATGGAAAATAGGATTAGGCAGAAGAAAAAAATTATTGAAATATCTTTACCAGCAATAAAACCTGGATCGCAGTTTTGCTGTGCTCCTGGAAGAAGAAGCGGATACTGCGCAAAGCGCTTACCATATGGGTTTTTACGGTATTGGGAGAAAGGTTCAACTGGGTAGCGATCTCTGCGTTCTTCATGCCGCGTTCCCGGTTTAATTTAAAAATTAATTTTTGTTGTGGCGAAAGCTGTTCAACTGCCTGGTGTAATAATTCTTCCTGCTCTTTTACCGCCATGTAAGATTCGATGGGCTCTGCCGTTTCTTCCCCAGCCTGGAAAACGCTTTTCTTGAACGCGTATTCACGGGCAAGTTTTTTCAGGTGATTGAAACAAAGATTCCGGGTGATGGTGAACATCCACGCTTCGAAATTATCGATTGCGGGAAGCTGCGCTTTTTTGATCCAGCATTGCATAAAAACATCCTGGGTAATCTCTTCAGCAACGGGAACAGATTGGGTGAAATGCAACGCATGTCCGTAGATCACGTGCTTGTATCGGTCAAATAAAATGCGGAAACTGTCGGAGTTACCTGCGGCAATGTTTTGTAAAACCCCTGGCCCTATTTCTTCAGTCACGCTTTTCATATAAGCAATTTGCCAACTTCAATAGATCAAAATAAGGCATAACAATTGATGAGTAAAGCCTTATCGTGCCTGTGAAAGTACAATATCAAAAAAAAATTGCCCAGACATTTTTTAAGAGCCCCGTCGGTTGGAGAGGACGAGCACTTCATATTGCTTTCTCAACTAACTATGCATGCAATCTTTTCTCAATGCTAACTACAATTTCGGTCTTCGCAACCTCGGGCCGCAAGATTTTTTACGCAAACGTTCCCGATAAATTCGCCGCGGGCGGAAGTTAGAAAAATATTGCCCGCACAACCTGCTGAAAATCCGAACTTTGACAATTATGAAATTTGAAAGCATCACCATAAAAGATATTGGCAAAGCACTAGGGCTTTCTACTTCAACAGTTTCCCGGGCGTTACGCGGGAGCTACGAGATCAGTTCCGAAACAAAAAAGCAGGTGCTGGAATACGCAGAGAAAGTGAACTATCGGCCAAACCCGATCGCTTTAAGTTTAAAAGAAAGAAAGAGCCGATCTATTGGTGTGGTAGTATGCGAAATTGCTAATAACTTTTTTTCACAGGCGATCAATGGCATTGAATCGATCGCTTACAACCGTGGCTACCACGTTATTATTTCGCAAAGTCACGAATCTTACGATCGCGAAGTGGTAAATGTGCGACACCTTGCTTCGCGGTCCGTAGACGGGCTGCTGGTTTCTCTTTCCTGTGAAACAACTGATCTTACTCATTTCATTAACCTGCACGAAAAGGGCTTACCTATTGTATTCTTCGATCGTATTACCAACGAGATCGTTACCCATAAAGTGATCGCTGATAACTACCAGTCTGCATACGACACCACCATTCACCTGCTCAGGAATGGTTACACCAAAATTGCCTTTCTTGCTTCAGCGCCCTTTCTGTCCATCACCAAAGAACGAGTCGATGGCTACAAAAAAGCGCTGTTGGATAATGGCCTCCCATTTGACGAAAAGCTCGTAAAACATTGCAGTCATGGCGGTATGATCGAAAAGGAAATTGACAATGCGATGACCTGCCTGTTGAAACTGAAACAAAAACCCGATGCCATTGTAGCGGCTACTGATAGGATCACCACCTGTTGTTTAATCACCATCAAAAACCTGGGATTAAGCATCCCAAATGATATCGCGGTGGTTGGTTTTACAAACTCAAACATCCCCGAACTTTTCTCCCCTACCCTCACTACCGTTCGCCTCCCGGCTTTTCAAATGGGACAGGTTGCGATTGAACTACTGATAGACCTTATTGAGAGCAAGCGGCCGGTAACAGATTTTGAAACCAAGGTTTTACAATCGGAGTTTGTGATCCGCGAATCTTCAAAACCTTTACTGGTTAAATCCTAGTCACAACATCCGGATTTCTGCAATAATTTTGCCATCCAAATTTTACTTATCAAATTCTTTTCATGCAAATACAATTATTAAAGTCAAAAGTGCACCGTGCAGTGATCACCGAAGCGAACCTGAATTATGTTGGAAGCCTTACCCTGGATGAAGACCTGATGGAGGCGGCCAACATGATCGAAAACGAAAAGATCCAGGTGGTGAATGTGAACAATGGTGAGCGGATAGAAACCTACCTTATCAAAGGTGCACGTGGCTCCGGCATTTGTTGCCTCAACGGACCGGCAGCACGTAAAGGCGCGGAAGGTGATATCGTTATCGTTATCTCTTACGCGTTGATGGATTTCGAGGAAGCAAAATCCTTTAAACCGGTTATTATTTTCCCGAAGGAAGGAAATAAGTTATAGTGCAGCTCCAAGGCCAGGATTGAATTACTGAAACAAACTGAGTTGGGTTGGACGTAACACGCGGGTAATTGATGACGCGAGCGGCGCCGAGTGAAAGCCAGCAGTGATGGTGTAGACGGGCGTTTGTTCAAATCGCGAAGCGATGATGATTTCTGTGCCATTGGCATGGCCCTGGAACAGATCGCGGGCAAGGATGGGGCAATTATTATCTTTTGATAAATGCGAAAGCAGCAAATGACTCATGAAAGTTGGACGGTGTTTCGTAAAAACGTCCAGGGCCTGTTTGTTGGAAAGATGCCCATTTCCACCGCGGATCCGGTTCTTCAGGAAGTAGGGATAGCGACCATTTTCAAGTAATGATTCATCATAATTCGCTTCGAGAAAGGCCGCATGGCACTGGCTGAAATGACGCGTGAGTCGTTCACAGGGGGCGCCGATATCCGTAAATACACCTACAGTAATCCCATTGCAACTAATGATAAAACTGTGTGGGTCTGCAGCATCATGATATTTTGGAAAAGCAGAGATGCTGAGTCCGCCGACGTGTACTGGAGCGGTTGAAGAAAAATTGCGGGTCAATTCAGGTCGGAGCCTCAGCCCACCCCGCACGAACGTTGTGTCCGTAACATACACCGGCAGCATGTATTTTTCAGAGAGGGACTGTAACCCTTTTACGTGATCAATGTGTTCGTGGGAAACGAAAATGGCTTTCACTTGCCGCAGATCAAGCCCGAGGAGGTGCATCCGTTTTTCCGTTTCGCGACAGGTGATACCGGCATCAACAAGAATGGCCTCCGACTCGTTACCGATGTAGTAACAATTTCCATTGCTGCCGGAATTCAAAGATGTAATTGAGAGCGCCATTCGGCTACAAAGAAACCAAATTTTTTAGTAAAGTTTGCAGGAACCCGGGTATTAAAATTTTTGTAATGCCTTGCATAAAACCCAATACAACCAATCAAGGAAACTTACATTACAAACCTTTTTTTTGAAATGTTGATGGACAATCATTGCATTAAAAAACTTTTCGTATGAATATTGAAGACCTGCAGGAAATCTGCAAAGCCCTGCCTTCCGTTACCAGTGATGTAAAATGGGGACACGACCTGGTGTTTTCGATCGGAGGCAAAATGTTTTGCGTTGTTGGCCTGGAACAGGCGCCTGTGACCTGTTCGTTTAAAGTAACCGAAGAGGAATTTGAAGAGATGAGCACGAGGCCGGGATTCAAGCCAGCGCCCTATGTTGCCAAGTACAAATGGGTGTGGATCGACGATATAACGAAAATGAAAAAGTCTGACTGGAAGAAATACATTGCTCAATCTTACGAGCTGGTGAAAGAAAAACTTCCCGCTAAAGTGAAGAAACAGTTGGGCTAGCTCGCTGCATTGTTTTCGCCAGGAAACGAGGGTTTAAAATATTGCTGTAATAATTTCCCCGCAAACCAGGGTGCATTCAACACGCCTTTAGTACCGAGGCCATTGAACATAAACATATTTTTATGGAGCTGGTGTTGAGCGATGATGACCTCGCGATTTTTCGTAGTGGGACGGATGCCGCTTTCATGCTTCGTCACCTCGTAGGCAGCAGTTACCAGTTTCCCGATCGTGGCTTCAATGGTTGCCCTCCCGGTTAAGTCCGGTTCTTCGGACGAGTTTCCCCATTGGTAGGTCGCTCCGGCCTTGAAGCCTTGTCCTCCGGTCGGCACAAGATAAATTCCCGATCGTTTCAAAATGTAGTCTACATGGCTTCCCGGAGCTTTAACGGTCAGTACCTC
>JAURWD010000168.1 GCA_030655145.1 Ferruginibacter sp. | reverse complement strand
TACATCTTTCATTCAACATAAAACAGTTTCAGAAGATACCCTGGCCTATCTCCGGACCGAAAGGGAATTTAAAAACTGCCTACTTACGGAGCAGCCAAACGGAGATTGGGCAAAAACGATTCTCCGGCAGTTTTTTTTCAGTTGTTATCAATATTATTTTTATACGGAACTACAGCAATCTGAAGATTCCCGGTTTGCGGCCCTTGCGGTCAAGTCTTTGAAAGAGGTGAGCTATCACCTTCGATGGAGCAGTGAGTGGGTCATTCGTTTAGGTGATGGTACCGGTGAAAGTCGGAAGCGTTTGTCAGTAGCCCTGGAAGAACTATGGGCGTATACAGGTGAACTATTTCATCCGGCTCCATATGAGCAGGCGCTTCTAGCCCATGGTCTTTCTGTAAATCTGCCTGAAATCAAAAACGCATGGGAAACCAGGGTCAAAGAAATTTTAACTGAGGCCACACTGGACTTACCGGCAAATTCATTCATGCAAAGCGGTGGAAAAACCGGCATTCATACAGAACACATGGGATATATCCTGTCTGAAATGCAGTACCTGCAACGGACGTATCCCGGTGCAGAGTGGTAAACGAAACTTGTAAAAATGATCGAAGTTCAAAATGATACTACCCTCTTAGAACAAACCGTTTGGGGCTTGCTGGAGCAGGTTCCTGATCCGGAAATACCTGTATTGAATGTCATCGACCTGGGTATTGTTAGGAAGGTCGAAGTTCACCCAGGACAAAATTCTGAAGATCTTGAGATCAGCATCTTACTCACACCAACGTATATGGGCTGCCCGGCTATGGATGTGATCAGCATGAGCATCCGGATGGCATTATTTGAAAATGGGTTTAAGCATGTCCGGATCAATACCATTCTTTCCCCAGCCTGGACGACCGCCTGGATGAGCGAAAGCGGGAAAACAAAATTGAAGGCATATGGCGTGGCTCCCCCTCTTGAGCAAGCTGCCCGAATAGAAAAATTGTTTACTGCCCCGCTTGGTGTTCCCTGTCCTTTGTGCGACTCTGCCAACACGCGGTTGATTTCAGAATTTGGATCAACAGCCTGCAAATCCTTATACCAGTGCAACGACTGCAAAGAACCTTTCGATTATTTCAAATGCCACTAACAATATTCACCATACCTGCTTTCGCCTAACGTCAATACAATGCCATCAATCCTCTTTGAACTAAAAGAAAACATCGCCATTGTCCGGTTAAACCGGCCAGACAAATTCAATGCCTTTAACCGGGAAATGGCGCTCTTATTACAGGAAGTTCTCGACACCTGCGCTGCTGATCCAACTGTCCGGGTAATTTTTCTCACCGGCGAAGGCAAAGCGTTTTGTGCGGGCCAGGACCTGGCTGAACTCACTGGTGAAGATGCACCTGGGTTTGAGAAAATTCTTTCCGAACATTATAACCCGATCATTAGCCGGATCCGAAATTTGGCCAAACCGGTGGTTTGTGCGGTGAATGGTGTGGCTGCCGGAGCAGGAGCAAACCTGGCTATCAGTTGCGACATTGTAGTAGCTGTGGAAACAGCTTCATTCATCCAGGCATTCAGCAAGATTGGTCTTATCCCCGACAGCGGCGGAACGTTTATGTTACCTCGCCTCGTCGGCTTTCAAAAAGCGACTGCATTGATGATGTTGGGCGACAAAGTCTCGGCCGCTGAGGCAGAACGAATAGGTATGATCTACCGGGTTTTGCCGGTGGACAATTTTGAGGCAGAGGCTTTTAAGATCGCCTCCGCCCTGGCAGGTTTGCCGCCTAAAGGTCTCGCATACACGAAGGAGGCACTAAATGCATCGTTCGGCAATAGCCTGGACCAGCAGCTAAGCAAGGAAGATTCTTTGCAACTTAAAGCTGCGAATACCTACGATTATAAAGAAGGTGTTCAGGCATTTATAGAAAAACGGGCCCCACAATTTCGAGGCGAATAACAAAAAACAAATCAGTCAACTTACCAAATTGTCAAAAAATATGCTTGCTGAAGAAGTTGTAGATCACCTCGTAAAAAATGATTTGTTTAGCCAGTGGCTCGGGGTACAGGTGCTAGCAGTTAATCCCGGCTATAGTAAGATAACAATGACAGTTCGCCCTGAAATGATCAATGGTTTTGGGATCGTGCATGGGGGTGTCACCTTTTCTTTCGCTGATAGTTGTTTTGCTTTTGCCTGCAATAACAGGAATGTTTTATCCGTCGCACTCGACACTTCTATCAACTTCTTAAAACCTGTTCATGTGGGTGATGTCCTAACGGCCGAGGCGCTGGAATTGCATAACGGGAAAAGCACCGGTTTGTATCAAATTAAAATTTTTAATCAACATGATCACCTGGTCGCTTTGTTCAAGGGCACCTGCCACCGCTCGGCTAAAACTCTGATTTAGTTTTGCCGGAGTAGTGGTGGTAAATCCCGGCATCGACATTATCTCTATCATTTATTGTTTATGATCTATGAGTTCAACGGTTATATCCCTGTCATCCACGAATCTTCCTTCATCCATCCCCAGGCCTGCGTCACTGGCAACGTCATAATTGGGCAAAATTGTTACATCGGTCCCGGTGCAGCGATCCGCGGTGACTGGGGCCAGATCATCATCGAAGATGGCTGTAATGTGCAGGAAAATTGCACGGTTCATATGTTTCCCGGCGTTATAGTCACTATAAAAGCCGGGGCGCACATTGGTCATGGAGCGATCATCCATGGCGCCACCATCGGGAATGATTGCCTGGTGGGAATGAATGCGGTCATTATGGATGAAGTTCACTTGGGTGATGAGTGTATCGTCGGCGCACTCAGTTTTATTAAAGCGGGCGAAATAATTCCTGCCCGGAGCCTGGTCATCGGCAACCCTGCGAAAATATTAAAAGCTGTTACAGATGAAATGTTGCAGTGGAAATCTGCCGGCACGGCAATATACCAGCAGCTACCGGGTGAGATGTCGGCAAGCTGGAGCGCATGTGAACCATTAAGAGAAGCAGGCCAGCAAAAAAAACAACCTCAAACAGGAAGTTACAAGCCTTGGAAGCCGGGGCAAGAAGCGGCAAAATCAGGCGGCGGGGCGGATCAGGCTGCTCACACAGAATAAAGTACCTTTGCCGCCATAATGGAAAAGTCAAATTTTATAGATTATATCAGGATTTTTTGCCGGAGTGGTCACGGAGGCCCGGGCAGTCGTCATTTCATGCGTACTAAATACAATGCAATGGCCGGACCGGATGGTGGTGATGGTGGCAGAGGAGCCCATATTATTTTAAGGGGAAACTCGCAATTATGGACATTGTTGCATTTGCGTTATTATAAAAACGTGCTGGCGGAAGATGGTGAAAGTGGCTCGAAGAACAACAGCACAGGCAGGTTTGGCAAAGACATTATCATAGAAGTTCCGCTCGGCACCATCGCCCGCGACGAAGTAACCGGCGCTAAAGAAGTTGAGATACTGGAGGATGGGCAGGAGGTGATTTGGGTAAAAGGCGGACGGGGTGGACTCGGGAACAGTAATTTCAAAACCGCAACCAACCAGGCTCCCGAATATGCTCAACAGGGCGAAGAGGGTACCGAAGGCTGGAAATTACTTGAATTAAAAGTGCTTGCAGATGTCGGGTTGGTGGGATTTCCTAACGCAGGCAAATCCACACTCTTGTCAGTTATGACCGCGGCCAAACCAAAAATCGCGGACTATGCATTTACTACCCTCGTACCGCAATTGGGCATGGTGGACTACCGGGATGGCAAAAGTTTTTGTATTGCTGATCTGCCGGGTATCATCGAGGGCGCAGCTGAAGGCAAGGGCCTGGGGCACCGTTTCTTGCGGCATATTGAACGAAATTCCATCTTGTTGTTTTTAATACCGGCAGATTGCCCGGATCACAAAAAAGAATTCGAGATCCTCGTCAATGAGTTGAAGGAATACAATGCGGAAATGTTGCAAAAAGATTTCGTGATTGCCATCAGCAAAAATGATATGCTGGATGATGAACTCAGGGCAAGTATAGCGCAGGAGCTACCACCTAAAATCCCACACATTTTTATTTCTTCCGTCGTTGGGCAGGGACTAGCAGAATTAAAAGACCTGCTCTGGAAAACTTTGAACGCACCGGTCAAAGAAGCGTAAAAAATCCCAGGCAAGCATCAACGATTTATAAAAACACCTCCGCTTTTAACCGGAGGTGTTTAAATTTGGCACCAAGCAATTGAACCAGGTAATCAAATACATAAAGGACTTTTATGAGCGGGAAGTAAACCTGGCCTATCTCCTGCTAGTGCTATTTATGTTAGGTGTGTTGATCTACTTCAACTATTGGCACGGGCTCGAAAAAAAATATGTCGCCGGTGGGAAGAGCAAATTGTCAAACATGGTTGGCTACTACTTCCTGTACTTAATTCCGTTCGCAGGAGCTTTCTTTCTCCAACTATTATTTTATAAAGATTGTTCTTATTATAAAAATCCCTGGTTTTGGGCGATCCTGTTTCTTGCACCAGCGTTATTTGCCTTTCGGGCGAATTTTACCTTTCATCAACCACTGGTTCGCAATCTTTTTTCGGGGCCTGATGTGAAACTTTACCTCTACTGTTTCAACTGGGTGGTACGCGTGTTTGTGTTGCTGATACCTGTTATCATTATCTGGTTCTGGAAAGACCGGGGGACGCAACCTGTTTATGGAACCCGCCCCCTCGATTCGTTAAAACCGTACCTCATCATGATCCTGATCATGATACCCGTCATAGCACTGGCCAGCACGCAGGCCGATTTTTTACGTACTTATCCCAAAGCCAAAATTCTCACCAACCTCCAAACCAGTGGCGGTTTGCCTCTTTGGAAATACCTCCTGTTCGAGCTCAGTTACGGGTTCGACTTCCTCAGCATCGAACTTTTTTTTCGTGGATTCCTGATCTTATCGCTTGCACATATCTGCGGCCAGCACTGCATCATCCCGGCTGCCTGTTTTTACTGCGCCATTCATTTTGGCAAACCCATGGGTGAAGCTATCAGCAGTTTTTTTGGTGGAACCCTGCTCGGCATCATCGCTTTTAATACGGGCAGCATTTGGGGAGGGCTCTGGGTACATCTTGGCATTGCATGGCTCATGGAAATCGGTGGGTTTGCGGGCAACCTCTTTTTTAAACCTAAAAATTAGCCCATCACACCTTAGGTACAAGCTTCAATCCAATTCCAGCCGTCAAAATTCTTGACTTTTTTGCGGATACAATCCAATGAAATGCTAAACACTGCGGGGAATGTCAACCAGCTCAAATCCTTTTTGTAATTTGCCCTTTCACTTAAATAACGAATGCATGCTAAGCACGAGGATCGCAGGAATAGGAATGTACGTACCAGAGCAGGTTTTTACAAATGATGATTTGAAGGAATACATGGAAACGAGTGATGAGTGGATCCAGGAGCGAACCGGTATCCAACAACGGAGATATGCCCATCGTACGGAAGAAACAACCACCACCATGGGGGTAGAAGCTGCAAAGATTGCCATTGAAAGAGCCGGCACGACTGCAGCCGATATTGATTTTATCATTTTCGCCACCTTAAGCCCGGATTATTATTTCCCGGGATGCGGCGTTCTTTTGCAACGGGCCATGAAGATGAAAGAGATCGGGGCACTCGACATCCGGAACCAATGCAGTGGCTTCGTATATGCGATCTCGGTAGCAGACCAATTTATCAAGACCGGTATGTATAAAAACATCCTGGTTGTAGGGAGTGAAAAACATTCTTTTGGACTAGACTTCAGTACCCGCGGTAGAAACATATCTGTAATTTTCGGTGACGGCGCCGGCGCGGTTGTGCTGCAACCCGCGCAAAAAGAAGGGCAAGGAATACTGAGTACCCATTTACACAGTGATGGTGAGAGCGCCGAATTACTGGCGATGTATAATCCAGGTACACATGCAAATCACTGGGTGAAAGACAAGCTGGCTGATTTCCCCGACGCACCGATCGCGGACATGTTTATGAGCCACGAGATGATCGATAAAGCACAGAACTTTCCATATATGGATGGGCCTTCTGTTTTTAAAAAAGCGATCGTAAAATTTCCGGAAGTGGTTATGGAGGCGCTTGCAAAAAACAACCTGTCAACAACCGATCTCAGTATGCTGATACCGCACCAGGCAAACCTTCGTATCAGCCAGTTTGTGCAGCAGAAATTGGGGCTGGGCGATCACCAGGTCCACAATAACATCCAAAAGTTTGGTAATACAACCGCGGCTTCCGTACCCATTGCACTTTGCGAGGCATGGGAGGAGGGAAAAATCAAAGAAGGAGACCTTGTTTGTTTAGCTGCTTTTGGAAGCGGCTATACTTGGGCCAGTGCGCTAATTCGCTGGTAACTAAAATCAATTATATTATCAATTGTTGCGCTCGCCATCGAATGCGGTGAAGTTGCATATTCGCTACATATCCACGTTATCTTTGCTGAACTGGAATCACTGCCATCTGTAACCTCAACCAGCGAGACTTCTTTTACAAAATGAATCGTAAAATTCTTTATTTCATCAATCCCATCTCTGGCACCCAGGCCAAAGAACAATTGGTGAAAAAAATTGAAGATCAAACCGCGGCGCAACAAATTCCATTCGAGATCTTAAAAACAAATGCTGATGGCAACTACTATTTCCTGAAAGAGAAAATAGATACTGAAGGCGTCACAGACATCGTGATCTGTGGCGGCGATGGCACGGTAAGCCAGGTTGCGAGCACGGTCTTGAATGAAGATGTGCGGATCGGGATTATCCCCATGGGATCGGGTAACGGCCTGGCCCTGGCAGCTAAGATCCCAAAGGATATTGACAAGGCCCTTGAGATCGTATTTACCGGCAAGGCAAAGTATATCGATTCATTTTTCATCAATGCTCAGTTCAGTTGTATGCTTTGTGGTTTGGGCTTTGATGCCCAGGTTGCTCATGATTTCGCTAAGCAGCCGAAACGCGGTCTTGCCAGTTATATCCGCCAAACGCTGGTGAATTTTATTAATGCACGCACCTACAGTTTCGAGTTGGTGAACAAAGGGAAATCATTTACCGCCGAAGCCTTTTTCATTAGCATTGCCAACAGCAACCAGTTTGGCAACCAGTTCACCATTGCTCCGCAGGCAAGCCTCAATGATGGCATGCTTGATATTATAATCGTGAAGAAAATGAGCAAACTGCGTATGATCTGGGCCGTTATAAAGCAGGTGCGCAAGGGGAAAATAAAAGAGGTGGAAGAAAAAACCTTTCACGAGAAAGACGTGTTATACTTTCAAACCGAAAAACTCATCATTCACAACCTGGATGCGGCGCCTTTGCATATTGACGGCGACCCGTCGCATACTGCGAAAAGGTTCACCATAGAAATTATTCCGAACGCCTTTAAATTGATCCAGCCGCAAACGGTTTCTAACTAAAAAACGTAACTTACAATACAAACAAATATTCATCATAAAATTGCTCAAGACCCATGCGAAGCGTTGCAAACATCTTACAAAATAAACAGGCTGCATTTAATATAATCGATCCGGATGCTAAAGTTATAGAGGGATTACTCCTTATGAATTCAGTAAACCTCAGCTACCTGATTGTAAAGAAAGAAGCACAGTTTTTTGGGATTTTTTCAGAACGCGATTACAGCCGTAATGTGGTGCTTAAAGGACTGCATAGTGCAACCTGTACCATTAAGGAAGTGATGAGTACCAGTCTCCCGATCGTTGCGATGCAGGATACTGCTGAGAAATGCATGGAACTGTTTAATGCGCACAAAACGCGTTACCTGCTAGCCTTTAATGAGCAGGAATTTAAAGGAGTGATTACCATCAATGACATCCTCCGCGAAGCCATCGAAAATAAAGAGATGGTATTTGATAAACTAATGCTCCAGGAATTTGCTGATACGCAGGATAAGATCTTTTAGTCAGACTTCTTCATCAACACCAATAAATCACACAGCATTTTTTGATTGTGCTCCGTGTTAAATGACGCGATAACATCCTTTTTTTCCGAGGCAGTTAAGTGAAAGTTTAACGCGGCTCCCTGTTCTTCTTTTTTAGGAACATACACAAACGTGACCCTGTTCATTTTTTTGACGGAGGAATCTTTAAGGTAGCTGTATTGGTCTGCCTGGAAATAATCCTGCAGTTTGAACCAGTTGTGCTGGAGCATTGTTGCAGGCTTGATCAATATATCAGTGATTGAGCCGGTCTCTAATGGGTGCTGCCAGTTGTCGTTGATGCGATCCCTGATTTGTAACACGATAACCCCGCTCGTGTTTTCACCCAACCAATCCTTGAAGTTGTCAATAAAACGCAGTGTTGTCTCCTGGCCAAAATTATCGCGGACACCCGCATCCATCACATCAATTACCGGTTTACTAGGCAGCCACACTGTAGGTAGAATGTAAGGAAAAGTCGCGTTCATGCGCAGTGCCGTCAATACTCGAAGATTCATCGGCTGTTGGTTGGCAAACAAAGCAGCATAATCCACTGCGTCGGGACTGAACATAGTATCCTGGGCGAAAGCGAGTGGTTTCATCAGGAAGCTAAGCGGCTGGGTGCCGATCATCATCTTGCGTCCATCCGTTGTGATCACTGAGTTATAAATGATCATCGGAATCTTCGCTGACTTCTCATCGGCTGCATAATCTTTTACTTGTTTGTCAAGAATTCCACCCGAGTTTTCATTTAATTTTTGCTCAAAGGCATAGCCTCTATCCTTGATGTAGCTATGCCGTCCAATGATAAATTTTTGTGCCGGGGCGAAAATATCCCGGCTGATCATGGAAGAGAAAATAGGATTTAAAAGATCCTGCGTGATGTTGTTCGTATAGGCGGCCGATTGCCAGTTGCCTTTTCCCGATTGCTGAAAACGATTATAAAGTTCGCGGTAGTAAGTGGCGGAAAGCATGCCCCCGCTGGCCCCATTGATGAGGAAGGTTTGCTTCATAAGCTTGCCTCCTGTTATACTATCAATTTTTTGCAGCGTGTTCATTACAAAAGTTGCGCTTCGCAATCCTCCCCCACTCACATTAATAAAAATCATCACCGGCTTCGCACTATCCTGCTTGCTCTTCCAATTATTCAAGATGCCCAACATATTCTCCCGGTCGGCCTGCATTTTTGCTGGACTCGCCAGGGCCTGGAGTGCGGCACGGTTGTATTCTGGCTGCTTCGCTTTATTGTTGTAGTCGATGCCGTACGCCTTGTTGCGCGGATCAATGATCTCGTTCTGGTAAAGAATGTTGAGTATCACCACGAGTCCGATCACAAACAACACACTCCAGCTTTCTAAAAAATAAGTAAGGGCACCTATAACAGCCACCATAATGGCGAAGAAAATAAAAATACTAGCGGCGGCCGGCGCCTGGAAAAACTTGACGTCGAGAAAAAATCCCCCGGTGATCAGGAAAATAAAAGCAAGCAGGATACCGATCATTGCGGCGAAATGATGGCGTTTAAAGATCGTGTCTAAAAACTGTTCACTGTAATGCGTAACCGGCCGGGCTTTTTTAAGCCGGAAGCGGCCCGTCACGAAATAACTAACCCGCATCCCAAAACCATCGTGATGAGAAGCACGTGCGGGGTTATATGTTTTTTTAAAATGATGCGGGTTAGCGATCACTGGTGTGATGGTCCGCAAAATGGTT
>JAURWD010000158.1 GCA_030655145.1 Ferruginibacter sp. | reverse complement strand
CCCGGAAGGGCCAGGAGTAACATGGTACCGAGGAGCGCATTTTTCATGAGGGCCTATTTCAACAACTAAAATGATTGTTAGGAAAAATGAATGCATTTACAATTTGTCCAATTCTCCTTTGTCGCGGGCTTCCATTAACTTTTTTAAAGTCTTGCTCATCCGCACACTATTCTCCTTCTTCTCGCAATAAGCGAGGGTGCTCGTAAGACCGTTTAGTTTTACCAACTTCGGGTCTTTCGCTTCTGTCCTGTTTTCCAGGGAATATTTAACCATCGCGGCCATATAAATTCCCATCAGGTCGCTACTCCCTTTAAAGATGGTGTTCGCTGCTTCATCAAGGCGAAAGGCAAAATCCGGCGTACCCGTCATCCATTTGTAAATAAACTGCAGCGACTTCGTCCGATCTGCATTGTCATTTTTGAGCGGGGTCGATAAGATGTAGTTTGCCGTTTGCAGCGCAAAAGGAGTAGCTGATTTGTAATCGTTTGAATGTTCCAGTTTGATCAGGTCAAAATTTGGAGGAGTTTGGGCAAAAGCCACGCTGGCACTTAATATGAAAGCGACAATTGAAACGACGAAAGTTATTTTTTTTTGTTGCATACTTTTAGATTTACCCGGAACCGGCAATCACATCACATTGAACTATTCCTTTGCCCCGGAATTTTCGTGAAGATACCATCTTCAAATAAAAAAACACCGCCTGGCTACCAATCTACCAAACCACATGTACGAGTTGTTTTAAGTTCCCTTCTTCCACGTCCTTGCCTGATTGGCTTAACTTGCTTCTATGGAAATAGCTGCCCTTGTTCTTCTGGTTGTCTTTCTTGGCTGGATCGCCTACAGTTGGAAAAAACCTGCGCCGGTTATTCCCACAAGTTTTAACGACGTGTACACCGGAATTTTGGAAACCGAGGTGAACTTTTATAAGAAATTGGCGGAACCAGAGCGGAAAGTTTTCCGCGAACGTATGCTCAACTTCCTCTCAAAAGTGAAGATCACCGGGGTAGGTTGCCAGGTAGCGGATGAAGATCGTGTATTTGTGGCGGCCTCAGCGATCATCCCGATCTTTGGCTTCCCGGGTTGGGAATATCAAAATATCAATGAGGTGCTGCTGTACCGCGATTCGTTTAACAAGGATTTTGACAGTCATGAAACGGCCGAAAAAACTGTCCTTGGCATGGTGGGAAATGGAGCCATGCAACATATGATGGTGCTGAGCCAGCAGTCACTCCGGGAAGGCTTTACCAATGAAACAGACAAACGGAATACAGGCATTCATGAGTTTGTCCACCTGCTCGACAAAACCGATGGCGAAGCTGACGGCATGCCTGAAAGCCTGCTTCCGCAGAAACACCTGGTTCCCTGGCTAAAACATATGTCCGACGGCATTCGCAAGATCATGGAAAACAGGAGTGACATTAATCCATACGGTGCAACCAATGAGGCTGAATTTCTTGCGGTAGCAGCTGAGTATTTTTTTGAGCGCCCTGATTTACTCCAGGCCAGGCACCCCGAATTATACGAGTTGCTCCAACTTATGTTCAGGCAACCACCTGCCATCGAAGCCGACAAAAACTAACCTTTTCGCTGCGTCTTATTTCGAAAATCAAGCCTTCTACAGGGCAACTACCCCATTTTAGTGGCACGGTTTTCACACCATAATATGTACGCCCCAATAGTGTTTGGGGCATCACCCCATAATACAATTGTAATCAACCAACTAAAACAAGCTTTATGAAGATGCAAATCAAAATCATGCTGACCGCATGTGTTATCTCATTCTCAACGGTATCGGCTCAAGTCGTGACCCAGGACTCCATGGCTGTGCTAAAGAATGCAAAAGAATCTACCAAGATTCAGCAATCTATCAACGACCATAAACTGGAACTCGCCAAGCTGGAAAATAAAGTGGCTGAAAAAACCGAAGATTTGAACAAAGCGAATCAGCGGGCCCAGGAAGCTGCTGAATCAAACCAGGATGCGGCCGGCAACCTTTCAGAGGATGCGAATGATAAACGGCGGGCAAAAAAAGCTCGTAAGGCTGCGAAAAATGCTGAGAGTGCCGCCAAAGATGCCCGCAAGGCAAAAGAGTCATTGCAAGATCTGAACGAAGACATTGAAGAATTGAGGAGTAAGATCGCCAAGGACGAGAAAAAGCTTATCGAACTTCGGTAGGCCAGGCTAGTATTTCGTATTGATTATGGAAGAGCTGAATTAGTTCTTCCATTTTTGTGCTTAGGAAAGAATCAGCGCCAGTTCCCTGATGAGAATATTAAACTCGTTGGGTTTGTGCAGAAAGTTCGCCGCCCCGAGCAGTTTAGTTTCCTCTTTGTCGCGCCGGCTGTTGGAGGTAGAGTAAATGACCACGGGAATGTCTTTGATGCTGTGCCGCTTCTTGATCTCAACCAAACATTCTTTCCCATTTAACCGGGGCATGTTTAGATCGAGGAAAATATAATCGGGCAAATTTCCATCAGAAGAGCTCAAAAATGCAAGTGCTTCTTCACCATCAGTGGCGTGAAAACAGTCGATGTCTTTACTGACCTGTCCCACTGCCTCACAAAACAGTTCCCTGTCATCCTCATCATCGTCAATTATTAAGACTTTTCGAACCTGGCGCATAGTTGGCTTGTAATTATGTAAAGAATAAAATTAAGCTAAATCGACCGAATTATTTAATTTCCAACTTTTACAAGAAGATACTTTTAAGAAGAATGAATTTTAATGACTTGGACTTCCGGGCGGTTAGAACTGCACACCGGGCGCTGTGCACAAAACTAACTGAGCTATTTATCAACGGAGTTCAATCAAAGGAGCCTGCAGTCCAAAACTCTCCTGATCTTGAGCTTCCCCATTCCTTACTTTTCGACCACATACAAAATGCTAACTCCGACAAAGCGCTTGCAGAGCTTTCATTGAAGCAGGGTAAAGTTTTTGCACTTGCCACCGAGATCGCTGCACTTTTTTCCAGTCAACAACCCGATGCTGCAAAAAGTTTATGGCTTCAATTCCAGGAGGAAGAAAATATCTTTCACAACCTGCTGGATGATTTGGAATCAAACGGAAAATTTGATAAGGAGCGCCCAACGTCCCCGCAGCAACACGATACCGTATTAAGCCGAATTACAAGTGAACACCAGGTATTATATGAGTTTTTCATGCAAGCTCCTGCCATGTTCTGCATATTAAAGGGTCCTGAGCATGTGATGGAAATGACCAACCCCCGGTATGAGCAATTGATCGGCAACCGAAATGTAACCGGCTTACCAATCCGTGAAGCACTTCCGGAGCTCGTAGATCAGGGTTTCTTCGAATTGCTCGATAATGTTTACGCCAGCGGGCAGCCACACATTGGCACCGAAACGCCGGTTACCATCGAAACGAAGCACGGCGAAGAGCTCAGCTTTTTGAACTTTATTTACCAGCCCATTCTCAACAAAGAGGAAAAAACCGAGGGCATCCTTGTTTTTGCAAATGATGTTTCCGAGCAGGTGCGCTACCGTCATGAAACGGAAGCCAGCGAGGAACGTTTTCGTACCCTCATTGAAGAAGCCCCTGTACCGATGTGCCTTTATAGCGGGCCTGACTTGAAGATTGAAATTGCCAATGACGCATTATTGAATTTGTGGGGTCGGGATAAATCGGTCATCGGGATTAATTTACTCCAGGCCTTGCCGGAGCTTGCGAACCAGCCGTTTCCCCGGCTACTGAAAGAGGTGTTCGATACAGGACAGCAATATGTAGCAAAAGCAGCGGAAACCTCGGTGTTGATCAATGGTAAGCTGGAAACCTATTATTTCGATCTATGGTATAATCCCATCCGTGAAGCCACGGGGGAAATATATGGCGTATTAGCGACCGGAGTAGACATCACAGAAAAAGTGCAGGCCCGGCAACGCATCGAAGTAAGTGAGAACAAGTTTAGGAAAATGGTGCAATACGCACCGATAGCGATCGCATTTACCAATGGGAAGAACCATGTATTTGACGGCGTCAATGCCCCGATGATGGAATTGATGGGGCAAAGCGAAAGCGTTATTGGCAAGCCGCTGTTGGAAGTGTTACCGGCCTTAGGATCGCAAAATATTGTAGACATTCTATCCGAGGTGTACGAAACCGGAAAACCATTTCATGGAAACGAGGTCCCCGTCATTTTAACGGAAAATGGATCTACTAACTATTATAATATCTCCTATACCCCGATGATGGAAATGGATGGTGTTGCGGGAATTATTCACGTCGCCGTAGATGTAACAGAGCAGGTGACTTCACGCCGCAAGTTGGAAGAAGGGGCCCAGCAATTGCGTAGCCTGGTGGAGAGCGCTCCGTTCCCCATTGGAGTGTATCACGGGCGTGAAATGCGCATTGCCCTTGCAAACCAGTCTATCATTGATACCTGGGATAAGGGCGACGTAGTTGGCAAGCTATATTCCGAAGTACTTCCCGAACTTGACAACCAGGATATTTACCCGCAACTCGACCACGTGTTCATGACGGGTATTCCCTTTCATGCAAAAAATCAGCGGGTAGACCTTGTGGTAGACGGAAGGCTCCAATCCTTTTATTTTAATTACAGTTTTACACCGCTCCGTCACGCGGATGGAACTGTTTACGGCGTGATGAATACGGCGGCGGATGTAACAGACCTCAACGTTGCCAAATTGCAGGTTGAGGAAAGCGAGAGTCGGTTCCGTAACCTGATCATCCTGGCCCCGGTTGGTATTTGCATCGTACAAGGTGAAAACCAGCTGGTAGAAACAGTGAATGAAAACTTCCTGCAATTAATCGGCAAGTCAAAAACAGAAGTAGAGCATAAAAATTTGTGGGAATCTATCCCCGAGGTTGCACCGATCTATTCGCCCATTTTACAAAAAGTCTTCGACACGGGGATTGGTTATAAAGCGACGGAGCACAAAGTGACGATGACCCGGCACGAGGTTCCCGAAGACCTATACCTGAGTTTTGTTTACGAACCACTGAAAGATGAGGTGGGCGGAGTAAAAGCCGTAATGATTGTCGCGATGGATGTGACTACTGAAGTAAACGCCCGCAACCGGATCGAGGAAGGTGAACTGCGTTGGAAAAGGTTGACGAACGTAGTACCTGCTTTCATTTTCACGGCTACGCCGGAAGGAACTATTTCCTTTGTTTCCGATAAATTCCTTGAGTTCACAGGCTTGGGCTTTGAGGAGGCTATTGGCGAATCTCACTTCGAAACTATTCATCCTAATGACCGGTTAGCGAACCAGGAAAAGTGGCAACGATCAATGACCACCAGGAAAGTTTTTGAGAATGAAGTACGCTGGAAACATCGGAACGGCGAATACCGGTGGGTGGTAGTACGTGCCGAACCGGTGAAAGACCATGAGGGAAATATAATTTCCTGGATCGCTTCGGGTATGGATATTTCTGAATTGAAGAAAGTGCAACAGGAGTTGGTGGAAAGTGAGTCCAGGTTTCGTTCAATGGCGGATGCCATGCCCCAGTTGGTTTGGACCAGCACCCCTGGTGGCAAGTTCAATTATTTTAACCAGGCGGCTATTGACTATACCGGCTTGAATCATGCACAGCTTGAGGATGACGGATGGCTTAATATATTAAATGCGGAAGAACAGGGTGCCAGCAGGGATCATTGGATAGCATCCATGGAATCAGGGAAAGACTTTATTTACCATCACCGTTTCAGGGGTAAGGACGGAGATTACCGCTGGCAGTTAAGCCGGGCGGTTCCGCAACGTGATATTGAAGGCAATATCAAGTTATGGATCGGTACCAGTACCGATATCCATGCCCAAAAAACTATCTCCCAAGACCTGGAGAAAATGGTCCAGGAACGTACGCAGGAACTTTTAGAAGTGAACTATGACCTGGAGCGGTCCAACGAAGAATTGAAGCAGTTCGCTTACATCGCCAGTCACGATTTGCAGGAGCCGCTCCGTAAGATCATAACGTTCTCCAACAGGCTCAATGACCTGGACGGCCTACCTTCGACGGGCGCCGTTTATCTTGATAAGATTAGTGTTTCTGCCAAGCGCATGTCGCACCTCATAAATGACCTGCTTGATTTTTCCAGCACCACCCGGAACAGCACCAGTTTTGAGCCCACTAATTTGAGCGAACTGCTGTATGAACTACTAAGCGATTTCGAGCTTGAGATCCAAAACAAACATGCTTTAATAGAAATAGGCGAGCTACCAGTTGTAATGGCAATGAACATGCAAATGACACAGCTCTTTCATAACCTGTTGAGCAATGCGCTTAAATTTACGAGGCCGGGGGTTCAACCCGTGATCAACATAAATGCACAACGCGTATTAGGAAACAGCATTGCCAACCAGGTGAGTGCCGACAGAAGCACGGAATATTGGGAAATCATTGTAGAAGATAATGGGATTGGCTTTGACCAGAAATTTTCGGAACAGATCTTTGCCATTTTTCAACGCCTGCACGGCAAGTCCACCTTTGAAGGAACCGGTATTGGATTGGCGCTTTGTCGCCGGATCGTTGATAACCATAACGGCTTTATCATTGGCGAATCCGCACCAGGCGAAGGCGCGAAGTTTCGCATCTTTTTACCGGCGGTCTAAAAAAATAAGTTACAGTATTGCTTTTCGCATAATAAAAGAGGGCGCCCAAAAGCGCCCTTTCATTAATTCAGACTAAACGTTTTCGCTCAATCATCGTCTTCCTCATCATCTTCTTCCTCTTCCAACACATCGTACTGATATTCAACGGTTCGGTCTAACACTTCGTAGCTAAAGTCCCCGCCCGATTGTGAAGCGGCGTAAACAAAAGCAAAATTCAGGTCGTATAAATCATCATGGCTCATCCACTCCTCCTCCGTTGCCTGCACGATCCATTTATACAACTTTTCTCCCGTAGCTTCTGAAGGCATGGTTTCCAGTAAGGTGCTACGGTCTGCTGCAAAGGTTTGCAATCCATTGCCAGTCCATTCAATTTGTTGCTCCGTGATATTCCAGTTTCCAAATTTCATGATGATTTTTTTGTAATGAATTCAATTACCATACCACCCCCATTGCGTTCTACCAAAGGCTCAAGCGGTTTGTTTCTTTGGGTTCGCAACAGGGAATTGATAAGATACAAATTTTCTACACAGTAATGGTCCCTTCAATTGAATCATCGAGGGTCTTTCCAATTGCAGCGCCGACCATTCTTTTGATAAGGCCAACCACCTGCGGATGTTTTGTATCCCAGTAATAAGCTTCAGAAGGCACAACTTTGATTACGCTGATTCGTGGATCGTCGATTCCTTCTGTAAACCAGGTTTTTAAAATTGGATTCCAGAGCTCCTTGATCACTGCTTTGTCCTGGTTGATACTTGCCTCACCATAAACATTTAAGAAATCAGAATAGCTCGATCCCTGGAAAAGAAGTTGAATACTGCTGTCCGCCTCGATCTCCCGGTTTTTGTTGCTATCATTCGCACTTAAAAACCAAAACGTACCATCATCATCCAGTTTTTGAAACGACATCGGCCTGGTGGAAAAACGCTCATTGGCTCCAATCTGCGTACAAAAAAAACAGGTGCCGGCTTTATCGGCCAGGGTTTTCATTTTGGCAATGCCTTTTTCACCTGTAAGATCTTCGTAATTGTCTTCGGGTTGATTTTTATTAATACTGTCCATAAACTAAGTTTTTCTTGACAGCAACAAATTTCACTCCACCGCCCTCGGGAGGATCGGACAGTCAATCCATACACCTTGTTTTAAAAAGAACTGCATTTTTAAAGCATGCGTTTAACAAAAATGATTGACAGACCAACGATTTCAAAAGTTCTTGGGTAGATATGTACCCAAACTTCTACTGGAATATCTGAAGCAAGTTTTAGGCGATGCTTTGTTGAATTTGGATAGACTTTAGGCGCTGGAATCTGGTGAGTAGCCCTGCGATATTAATCTGACGCGTGTGATCAGCAATGATCTTTCTGAAATAAAAAAGTCTTCCTATGTTGCCAGGGACCTTTCAGGTAGAACCAGGTATCGAACCCCATCGCTTTGCAGGGAAAAGGGATGAAATCGGCGGACAACAATTCTGTGGTTTGTTTTGCTTTGAAGGCAGTGACCTTATTCTGAACCGTGATATGCGGCCACAAACGATGCCTGTCCTGCGAAATTAAATATCCCTTGAAAGCTTGTTGTAATGCAGCATGGATCATCATCAACTCCGGCGACTCGATCACGAATGCTGCTCCATTGCCCATATTTTTTACGCCCGAAATGCCTAGGTCAAACGGCGGCCTGTTTGCAAACTCCTCCAATGCTTCGTCTACGAAATCCAGGCTCGAAGGAAGATGATGAAAAAGCGAGAGGTGAGCCTCGAGATAATTCACATGCGCGGGGAAATATTTGCGACGGAGCTCATTAAAGTACTCCTGTGAAGGTTGATCCAACCTTAACGTAACAATCAACGGTGGAGTTTCCTCCATAATGAAAAATGTAAATGAGAAAGGACCTTAGCTTACGTAAAACCCAGTTCGTAATAATGGATACTATTTGATGTGAGCAACTTTAATGATCCGCGTTACGGCGGTGTCAAAATAATAACCATCTTCTGAAGACTTTTCTATCCCCGAGGCTTCTTTGATTTTATAGGTGTGCGTAAGCTTGAAGAGTTGTTGCGGTACATACGCCATCTTACCACTACCAATACCTTCTCTTAAAGCCTGGCGACTGCTTTGTAGTTGCGCCAATGTTTGCTTGTACCAGGTCGCTGAGTCCGGGCTCACGGCGGGAGTTCCAACCAGTCTCGCTTCTATCATTGTGATGGAGTCAGTTTGCGCTTTGATGCTTTTTTCCGTGGCTACATACGTGTCTGTTTCTTCGAATGGCAAAAATGCCTTGCCCAGTTTGCCGTGATTGACAGACTCGTATTTATCAAAATCTGGCAGGGTTGTTTTCAATCTTTCGTGGATCAGGTCTTTCGCTATGTCTTCATTGGTTTTTGCACATCCGGCAAGTCCGGCAACGATCAGCACCAATAGCAACTTTTTCATACAGTAAATTTTTGGCTAAAATAGAACAAGTATTGCAGCCGCCAAACTAAAGCCTAACGAGATAACTTCGATCCAAAGTTCGGGAGAAGTTTCAGTGAGCCCGAAACTCATGATACGATCCTCATCTGGGCTAGTTTCAGTTTTAAGATAATTTGTGAGAGTTACGAACGGCCACCTATTTTCGCCGGGTTATTTGTATAAAGTTTTTCAACCGTCCTGTATGCATGCATTATTTTCCACGCTGATATCCTACTTTCTTTCTCCATTTAATTGGATACTTGTTCTTATCGCAATCGCTATTTTTTTTACCAGGCGCCCGAACATCCGGCGGTGGTATTTACTATCTGCATTGCTCATTTTCCTGGTCTTCGGCAACCAGGCCTTAATAGATTTTTATGCGAATCGCTGGCAGCCCGCACCGATGGTAATGACACCGGGAAAAACCTATAGCTGCGGCATTGTTGCTGGTGGCTTCGCGAGCCCGGACGGTAAAGCGAAAGGGTTTTTTAATGCAACCGCCGATCGTTTTATCCAGGCACTTAAATTATATAAGCAGGGTTACATCAGCCATATTCTTGTGAGTGGCGGTAATGGCAAACCAGGAAGCAAAACGTTTCGCGAAGGAGCGTTTGTGAAGCAGGAATTAATTGCAATGGGTGTACCGGATTCAGTGATCATGGTAGAAGACCGATCCAACAACACCGCAGACAATGCAGCAAATGCAAATGAAATTCTGAAAGCAAATAAGCTTTCACCGCCCTACCTGCTCATCAGTTCTGCGCATCACCTTCCAAGAGCCATGTTGCTGTTTGAAAAGGCAGGCGTCGTCACTGAACCATTTCCGTGTAACTATTTTGCCGGCAGAAATAAGTTGGACTTTTCCTCTTTTATTCCCAGCCTCGGCGGTTTGTTCACCTGGGAAACTTACCTGAAAGAAACTTTCGGATATGTTTATTACAAACACTTTAAATAGTAAAACGGAGGCTTGATCATTTGAACGCTACCAGCTACGGGTAGCTGCTTATTTGGAGAGATAAGCGCAGGGCACGTTAACTGCGCCATAGGTTATGTTGTAAGCCTTTTTCAATAAACATAGTACGGTGTTTGAAACCAATCGTTCATCGCGGTGCATCTGCGGCAACATGCCCATCATCGCATAACTTACCGGGTTTACCGCCGGCACCAGTGTTTCCCACTCATATCCCTTACCCCAGGTAATACCGGGAACGGTTACATGCAGATCAGCATTATTTTCTAACAGAAACTGCATCATCTCTTTTGAGTTATCCAGGTTCTGGTTTACGGTGTGAAAGATGGGCGTTTGACCCCCAAAGCCAAATTCATCTTTCCCCGCCGGCACATTGACTTCGGCGCCATAATTTAGTAAAACCTGGGCACAGGCTACATGATTAAACTCCGCACAAACATGCAGCAAACTGGCGTTGTATAAGGGTGTATACGCACAGCGCAGGGAAATGCTTTGATGAACTTCTTCTGGTCGTTGCTTTAGTAAGGTTTCAAGTGCCGGGGCATCATCCAGCAATACCCTCAGCAAGGCCTGGTTTTTCATTTCTAATCCAAAATCAACAAACAATTTTACGCAGTCTTTGAACCGTGGCGTTCGCGTATACTCACTGGTGAGTTCGTAGATGAGCGGCTCACCTTTAAAATGGTCGTTGGGATTTACGCCGTGCCCGAAGGAGTCACGAATGCCTTCTACATCATGTAATTCAATCTGGAAAACCAGTTCATTGAGATAGTCCATGATCTTCAAACTTTCTGATGAGCGTGAGTATTTTTAACAGCTTCTTGTTTGATCTATTTTTTCCGCTAATTCATCGAACGTCCGTTATTTTCTTTTTTGTCCGCGGGATATGGGTTTGCCATACTTCTTCATCATCCGGTCTTTGCGCCTCACGATGTGGTTCACCTTACTATTCTTCGCGGACTTTTCATGAAATGCCGGTCCCTTTTCTTCCTTCTTCGGAATTTTTACCTGTATCTCCTTCATGAACACTTTCGGCATCTCGTCTTCAGTGAATTCAGTTGAAATTTCCAGGTGCGCCGGAAGTTCCCGTGCCGGGATGGACATTTGCATCAAAGCCTCGATCGCGGCTTTTGCCTTTTCTTCCGCCGGAGCAACGAAAGTATATGCAATGCCCTGTCTGTCTGCCCGGCCGGTGCGCCCAATGCGATGCATATAGTTTTCCGCTTCGTCTGGCGTATCAAAGTTGATCACGTGCGATACTTCCGCAATGTCAATTCCACGAGCTACAATGTCCGTTGCAATTATAAAGCGGTACACGCCTTCCTTAAATTGCTTCACCGTATTAAAGCGGTGATTCTGCTCTTTATTGGAATGGATCACGCCGGCGGCGCCTTCGTAATCTGGTCCGATGGATTCGTAAAGCTGGTCTGCCATTGCCCTGCTGGCGGAAAAGACCAATACTTTCACCATCGTTTCATCTTCAGCAAGCAAGAGGCGCAACAGGTTCACTTTTGTGTAAAAGTTAGGAACCTGGTAAGCGAACTGGCTAATATTCGTTAGTGGTGTTCCGGTTGGTGCGGCTTCAATTTTTACGGGGTTTCTAAAATATACATCGAGCAGTTCCTCCACTTCGTCGGTGAGGGTTGCGGAGAACAATAGGTTTTGCCTTTTCTCCGGCAGCAGCTCCAGGATATTTTTTAACTGGGTTCTGAAGCCAAGGTTTAGCATTTCATCCACTTCGTCGATGACCAGCTTTTTGATATTCTTGAGTTTAAGCGATCCGCTCATAGCCAGGTCAAACAACCGGCCTGGCGTTGCAACCAACACATCCACTTTTTGTTCCACCGATAGTTTTTGTGTATTGATGTTAACACCACCATACACACCAACAGCGACCACACTCATGTGTGTTGTCAGCTTGTGCACGGTCTCCACCACCTGAGCTACAAGCTCACGGGTGGGAACTATGACCAGTATCTGGGGATGAACATCCTTGGTAAATTTCCACTGACGCAGGCAGGGCAGCAGGTAGGCAATGGTTTTGCCCGTCCCGGTTTGGGCAATGCCACAGAGATCTGCCCCGGACATCGCGACCGCGAAAGTTTTTGCCTGGATGGTGGTGGGATGATCATAACCCATGTCTGCGAGTGCCGTTAGCAAAGACGCATTTAAGTTGAGCGAAGTAAAAGACATAGTTCAATAATATGCGGTAAAGATACCGTTCCTGAACGCAGGAACATAGAACACCGGTCATGGACCCGGGAGCGTTAACTCTTTAAGTTATGTTAGGATGTCCACTGGTCATGCACGATTCCGACGAGGTAGAAGTGGTTTCCTTTTTTCTGGAACACGAGGCGGAGGCTACGCCAATCCATGCCACTGTATTTTTTATCGAACCCGGAGAAATGACTTTCGGTGAAACGAGCGTTGGGATACACAGCTGAAAGGTTATTCAAAGAATTGCCCAAACCGATAACTGAATCCAGGGCCACTTTCCCAGGCCGGAGAAAATCAGCGTCATACACAAATTTGTTGATGTATGCCGGGAGCGTGAGGTAGATGCTATCGCCACTGCCATCATAAGAGCCCCAATGAATGCGGGCAGAATCCTTAGAACCTGCTAGTTGAACCAATTGCTCCCTGGTAAACACTCGGTCATGCAGGGTATCAATAAAACCATACGGCGAGAAACGAACGCCGGCTTCAGGATGCACGAACGGGGCAAGGCCGGTGTAATCTTTTTCTTTCAATAGCGCTAGTAAGTCTCTGCTGAGTTCATTGATCACCGAATCTTCATTTACCGCCGGTGCATCAACCACGAGCGAGTCTGCTTCAGCCTTTTCACCGCTGGCCTCGTTGTTTCCTGAGCAGGACACAAAGAATATTGCCAGGCAGCAGATCGGGAGAACAAGAAATTGAAGAAGTTGATGTCGGAGTGTGGGCATCATGGCTGGGTTTTAGCCAAAATACGGCTAAAACTGTTCCATAAAAATTTAATGCAGGGCTAGCTGAACCGAACATGGGCGTCCCTCACTGCTTTGCCACTGCTTGCTGCGATCTAAGTCCTAGATCTAAATTGCGATTGCCAGTTAATTCAACTCAATTAAAATCAAATAAGATAATCGGCTCCTGCCGGAAGAAAGACAAAAACTTTGGAGAAAATTTACTGATAGGCGATCTTTTTGCCGGCGGTGCGCATTTCCCGGCTCTTCGCTGCCTCCATGGCAAAATCATAAATAATATAAGAAGGAATGCATTGGGCCAGGCCATTATTGATGGGAATGCTGGTGATGTTTTGCACAGGTTGCTTTTTTAAAGTGTCCATGCTGAAACTCGTTAATTCGAATTCATCATTCAGGTGGCCGATCACCATGCCGAGAAATTTTCCGGGAGATTCTGAATTGGGTACAGAAAAAATCGGACTACCACTATTTCCCCCGTACGAAAATCCGTCTACCAAAAACAACTCTGCATTTTCTGAGGTCCAGGATACAATGCCTTTACGGAAGAGCGGGTTTGCTTTCGCATCCCGGTACATGTTTGATCCAAAAAAACCATTTTGTGTTCCGATGCCCGAAGGAAAACCAATGAACGTTATCTCCTGCCCGGCGTACATTTCATTGCGCTCACTGATAACCGATTTTGGCAAGGTCTTCATATCCGTTAATTGTACCGCGGTATTGGTTTTATTAACGAGCACTGTTGGCAGGTTGCAGAAAATAGTAGCAAGGTCCAGTCTTGGATGTTTATAATAATTTTCTCCTGGTTTCACCAGGATGTTGAACAGCAGGTTTACCCCATCGAAGCCGACCGTTTGGCGACCACCGTTGGAGGTATAGGTGAGCGAATGTTGGTTTTTGCTGATCAACGCATTTTTTAAAGAATCTGTAGCGGGAATAGCCGCGATCAAGGTATCGTGATGTGTTACGTGCTCACAGGTTACAAGAATACTCTCGTCGGAGCCGGGGTTGTAGTTGTAAAGAATGAAGGCAGTACCGTGAGACTTCAAATGTCCATTGGCTTTTTTATACAACAGTATGGTTGCATTCACTGTTGTTTTATAAAAATCCCTCATTTGCGCAGTGGCCGCAATGCTGGCAATAGAAAGCAGTAAGACTGCTAAGATTTTTCTCATTGATGGATATATGCCGGATAAAATGGTGCAGATCCTGTCTTGGCAAATTGTGAATGATCTCAACCTTCAGCACAACGGAAGAGTAAATGTAAAATCAGTCGAAAAATTGTTTCTGAAGCCAACTTTTTTTTGACGGGTAGCAAAATTTGACGGCAGAGGGAAATTGTCTGAACCTTGATGTCCACGAAGCGATTATTAAAAGCACTTGTTGGAGTCAAAAAAAGTCCGGCTTTTGGCCGGACTTGCGATTGTTAGTCAACTTGACACCCCTAATTCATAATTGTTTCCAGTTCTGAAAGTTCCGCCTCGCTAAATAACCTGGAGCGGATGAAGAACCGAACGCCCAGTGGAATTTCCAGCGAAAAACTGCTTCCACGACCCGGCGTCACATCAAGGATCAGTTGCGTATGTTTCCAATATTCGAACTGGTCGGCACCCATATAAAAATTACACCCGGCGATAGTCCCCATCTTCACATCACTACCACCTACTTTAAATTCTCCGTCATTAAAACACATTGGCTGGCTGCCGTCGCAGCAACCACCACTTTGGTGGAACATCAGCGGTCCATGCAATCCCTTTAATTTTTCTATCAGGGCCAGCCCGTCGGCAGTTGCGGTAATCCTTGGAACCATACTTAATAATTTGCGGTAAAGGGCTTTTCGGTTTTTTCAAAGGAGGGAAAAAGCGGCAGCGCTTCAGCTGCCGGGAGTTGAGGTAGGTTTTTCCGATTTATTTTAAAAGAAGCCAAGCTTGGTTTTGCTATAGCTGATCAACATATTTTTTGTTTGACGATAATGGTTGAGCATCATCTTATGATTCTCCCGGCCAAAACCAGATTTTTTATAGCCCCCGAATGGCGCATGCGCGGGATATGCATGATAACAATTTACCCAAACCCTACCCGCCTGGATTGCCCTCGGCACCTGGTAAAGTTCATGTGCATCCCGTGTCCATACTCCAGCGCCTAAACCATACAGTGTATCATTGGCAATGGCGATGGCTTCTTCAGTGGTTTTAAAAGTTGTAACGGAAACCACGGGTCCAAAAATCTCTTCCTGGAAAATGCGCATTTTGTTATGTCCTTTAAAGATTGTTGGCTTGATGTAGAACCCATGTTCCAGGCCGCTGTTCTGATGGAAGGCTTCGCCTCCGCAAAGCACCTCTGCACCCTCTTGCTTACCGATGTCGAGATAACTTAAAATCTTGTTGTATTGATCTTCTGATGCCTGTGCACCCATCATAGTATCGGCAGCCAGCGGGTTGCCAAGTTTGATGGCGCGGGTCCGCTGAACAACCTTGTCCATGAATTTCTCATAAATATTTTCATGCACCAGGATACGGCTCGGGCAGGTGCAAACTTCTCCCTGGTTCAGGGCGAACATCACGGCACCTTCTACTGCCTTATCAAAAAATTCATCATCTTCCGCAGCCACACTTTCGAAAAATATATTTGGGCTTTTACCGCCGAGTTCCATCGTAACAGGAATCAGGTTTTCGGAGGCGTATTGCATGATCAACCGCCCAGTGGTGGTTTCGCCGGTAAAGGCAACTTTGTTGATCTTCCCGGAGGTCGCTAATGGCTTTCCCGCCTCAGGGCCAAAGCCAGTTACAATATTTAATACGCCGGCGGGTAAAAAATCGCCGATGAGTTCCATCAGGCACATTATGCTGGTAGGCGTTTGCTCAGCTGGCTTTACCACTACACAACAACCGGCTGCGAGCGCGGGCGCTATTTTCCAGGTTGCCATTAAGAGCGGGAAATTCCAGGGAATGATCTGGCCAACCACCCCAATGGGTTCATGAATGTTAATGCACACTGTGTGCTCATCATGTTCACTCATGCTACCTTCTTCACTACGGATCACCCCGGCGAAATACCTGAAATGATCTACCACAAGTGGAAGGTCAGCGGCCCTGGTTTCGCGAATGGCTTTCCCGTTATCAATGGTTTCTACAATGGCGAGATACTCCAGGTTGTCTTCGATGACCTGCGCAATCTTGATCAGGATATTGCTCCGTGAGGCGGCGGAAGATTTACCCCAGGTTTCAAAGGCCTTGTTCGCTGCATCGATTGCCATGTTAATATCTCGTGCATTTCCGCGTGCGGCCTGGGTAAAAACTTTTCCATCGATTGGTGAAGAATTGTCAAAGTATTCTCCACTGCTGGGTGGTACCCATTGTCCACCAATGTAATGATCATACCGGGTTTTGAATTTCGGGCGGGCAGCCACATTTGAAGCAGGAGCTTCGGCTGTTGTTGTACTCATAGTAGAAGCGTTTTATCGTTAAAAGAAAAATAATGAGGTAAACTTTACAATTGAAACTGTTTCGTCTGAACTAAGCAAGATCAAGATTCTCAATTGATGGTATTCTTTGGGACGGGGGCTACTGTTTGTGTGCGACTGACTGGGTGTAAATTGAATATATTTTCAAGGAAGGAATCATACTATCGTGTTTTTGTTTAGCACAATCGTACCATTCATTTTGAAAAATCCGTAACTGGGTTTAATTTACAACAAACGATTTCGCAGATGGTTCAGAAAAACAAACTGGTGCACATCGATCTCACTCAACCGAAATATTTAAAAACATTGGTTGAAAATCGGCGCATATTTAATCTCAACAACTGCGAGCTAAATGTTTTCGAAAGTTACCAGCAAGCTTTCCGCGTTCCGCTTACGTTTAGCGATTTTGTTATTACCAGCATGATCCGGGGCAAAAAGGTGATGCATCTTTTTGATAAACCGGCGTTCGAATATCTCCCCGGCGAAACTGTTATCGTGCCAGCCAATGAAACAATGGTCATTGATTTTCCTGAAGCTTCTGATGACATGCCAACACAATGCATTGCGTTAGCCGTCGATAGCCGTTACATTGATAAGACGCTCAATTACCTGAACAGTTTTTATAATGATCGCGACGAAAACCATGAATGGAAACTTCTGTTCAACCAGTATCATTTTGATAACAATAACGAGGTAAGCGACCTAATCAATAAACTCATCCGTGTTTGTAGCGGCCAGGATAATACAAAGAATATTTATGCTGATCTCAACCTAAAAGAATTACTTATAAGGCTGGTTCAAAGTCAGCACCTGGAACAGGTAGAAACCAGCATCACGCATAACGGGAATAAAACCCGATTACAATACGTCATCCATTTTATTCATGAACACCTGACGGATAAAATTCTTGTAAATGAATTATGCCGTAAAGCCTACTTAAGTCGGAACCAATTTTTCAAATGGTTTCGCGAACAGTTTGGCGTTACCCCCGTTGAATACATCAATAGGGAACGGATCAAACTTGCAAAACAGTTATTAGGGCACAAGCAAAAAAGTATCTCGCATGTGAGTGCCCTTTGTGGCTTTTCTGATGTGAACTATTTTGTAAGGATCTTCAAAAAACTTGAAGGCATAACACCCGGCGTTTACCAGGGATGCCTTAGCTAATAGCTCATTTCTTTTTTTAAGGATGAAATTTGTTCATCACCTCCGCGAAACATTTTACTTTCTTTTATTTATTACCATTAAATTTTTGATGGCCTTTCATGTTAATTGTATCGCTTGTTAAACGTTCAATTAATTCAGTTGTTTTTCGTTAATTTCATAACACACCTCAATAGTAATGTATGAAAACGCTATCTGAAACCTGGTTTGCAGAAGGATACATAGATTTTGAATTGAAAAAGTATACCCTTCTCGCCTACCTGCAGGAAATCAACACCGGCTTCAAACAAAATAAATTGTACCCGCAACTGGCGGATATCATCTTTCATTATAATAACGTCCTGGCTTTTCGCGACAATAAAAAACTGATGCAGGACCAGTTTCCAAAACGCCTGACCGGCGTGCAGTTAGAAAAATTATCCCTGTTGTACAAACAAGTGATCGATGATGATGAACTGATGAAAGAACTGGAAGACATTGTGCATTACGCAGCGGGAAAAATGCAAACCACCATTACGAATGGAGCCGAGATCTACGATTTTGTTGAAGAAAAAATTGTACTAATGCCCGTTGGACTTGTGCCGCTGGATATCAGTGAAGGTTACTTTTTTTTAAACAATGGTCATCGCAAGGACACACTTGTGTATCAATACCGGCTTACCATATTTGAAAAACATGATGAAAAATACCGGGGCATCAAGACCGACTTCATCGACTGTTGGCACCGAAGCATTTCAACAACCTATGAACAAATAAAATCTGAATTGATCAGGAAGAAAACCGATCTCCCGAACCCTGCCGTCTACGCTATGGAAACCTCGTTCCATTTCCCGGTGGAGGAAACCTTGTTACCGATCGCAAAGCGCTACCTGGTAAAATTCATCTCAGCTGCTGCATAGTCTTACAAAATTTATTTTCGCCTTTTACCGATTTGAAGGACTTAAAGTAGCCGGCATGCCATGCCCCTTTTATGGTATTGCTTTTTAAAGAGATGTGCTGTACTTTTCTTTCAAAACACAGCTCCTTATGAAGTATGATTTCAATGTTGACATCCATTGCCATCCAAGTGGGAAACCATATATGAGCGGAAGGGGCAACCCGCTCCGCACACCGTTCGAAACTTATGGCAACGACATCAAAGCCTGGTTGCTCAGTCGCCTGAATAAGCAGATCGAAAACATTTCAAGCGTGAAGCTCGGCACACAAAGTAATTTTGACAACTTACACACCGGAAAAGTAAAGCTGATCATTGCATCGCTTACGCCATTGGAAAAAGCCTTTCTCGTTTGCAACCTCAAAGCAGACAGTTTCCTTAATGACAGTTTGAAAGACCTGGTTTCTGAAAAATCCACTCCCTGGGAAGATACCTTAAAAACCAAGGTGGTCAATGCTTTAACCGGTTTCTGCATTGATGACATCGACTTCACTAAAAAACTGATGCAGGATTATTTTAAAGAAGGCCTGGTGCCTGAATACAACTATTTCAAAAAATTCCACGGACAACAAAACGAAGACAAAAGCTACACGATAAAATTTGTTCGGAACTACGATGAAATAGAGGAGGCGTTACTCGGTGACAAACCTACCATTTGCGTTGTGCTCAGCGTTGAAGGCGCTCATACCCTGGCAGGACAGGTCCCGAACCTGGCCTTTCTTCGCCGCGACCAGGGACAAAGCCATAAAAAAGACCCGCCTAATTTCACTACGCTCATTGAATATGTAAACAACATCGAGGAAATGAAGAAATGGGAATTTGTTCCGTTGTTCATTTCCCTCAATCATCATTTCTGGAATGGCCTGGGTGGGCATGCGAAGAGCCTTATGAAATTGATCGGCACCATCGTGTCGCAGGCGGAAGGCTTAAACGAAGGAATGACCGAGCTTGGCAAAGAAGTTTGCAAACTGCTGCTCAAAAAATCGAATGGTCCCCGGATTCTCATTGATATAAAACATATGAGTCCGCAATGCCGCATTGATTTTTACAAGTTCATCAGGTCAACTTATTGGGATAAGGGAGATCTGTTCCC
>JAURWD010000157.1 GCA_030655145.1 Ferruginibacter sp. | reverse complement strand
ATGATACCCAAATTTCATCCCTGACTTTTTGCAGAGTTCCCCGCTTTTATTAAAGACCTCCATAAATTTCTTCAGGTCGTCGTATGTTTTACGGTTGGCAGTATCCATCCAGGGGCTGATCACTAGCTGCTGGCCGGCGACAGCAGCATCTTCAACAGTGTATTTCCATTTATCCGTGAAATCATTCGCTGCTGCATCCCAGTGCGCATTGTTCATCACGGTATGGCCACTGGGCATCTTTAATCCAAGGCCGTCCAATAATTTTTTAAACTCAGTAGCCGAATGACCATAGAATTTCCGGTCCACGTAATTCGCGTGTTCCACATATTGATAACCCATTTTTGCTAAAGCTGTCAAGGTACCAACCGGGTTAGTTTTCATATCATCGCGGATAGAATAAAGCTGGACGCCCATAAGTTCTCCCGCCTTTCTACGGGAAGCAAATAATTCTTTGTTTAACAATGCGCTGCCGGCAACAGTAAGCATAGTTGTCCGGATAAATGTTCTGCGGGAATGCTGCATAAAAATTGTTTTAAATAAATTAGCGTTGAAGGTGGATACAATCGTATGAACGAATATAAATTCTTTGAGCCAGAGCATGAATTTTTTCGTACGGTCAGTGATGATTAACCGCCGCCCGAAAATACCTGGGTCAGCGAAAAGCGAAGGTGCCCTTGCGGTAACAACTGTCTTTGATCACTGTAGAAAGTTGTTTGGACTTGGTCTGATTTTGGCAGCTAGCATCCAACTCGTTAAACCAGTAAAACTTAAATAAAATGATCGAGCGGCAGAAAAGACCTTTTTACATCATTGCTCATAATCCGAATACGATCGAAGAGGCGCGGGAATACCTGGATAAGGGCGTGAATGCGATAGAGCCCGACATCCTGCACGTAAACGGTACCTTCTATGTTTGCCACCATGCCCTACCATCGTACGAAGGCATACCGACGGTGCAGGAATACCTGCGTGATCTAAAAGCGTTGTTGCTTGACCGTGAGTACGATCTAAGTTTGATGATCTGGGACATGAAAGAAACGGATTTCGATATAAATGATTTTGTTGATATCGTGCGGGAAAATTTTTCCGGCGCTCCCTTCGATGCGATCACCATGCTCATTACGCATGGAGATGCACATGAGTTTGTAAACCGGTACAGTGGTAAGTATGACAACATCGCAGTTGGGGTGGATGAATCAAATGTTCCGCCTGCGGAACTGGAAGAAATATTTCGCAATGGCGGACAAACGAACATTTCCTACGCTGATGGCATCACAACTTTTTTGGCTAAACCCGGCGTACATGGAAATATTATTTCGGCCCTTTCGTGCCGCGACAAAAATGAGCCGGGCACCTTTGGATTTATTTATACCTGGGTGTTAGCAAAACAGGCCTCCATGCGGCGCTACCTGGATACATACCTCGATGGAATTATGGTGGACCCACCCGCAGTTGAACGCCTGCGTAAACTCGTGACCGGTGAACCATACAATGAAATTTACCGGCTTGCTACCAATGGCGATAACCCCTTTAAAAAGACACCCATTCCCCATTACCAATTAGATATCAAGACCAGCGGTAAATTAGGCGCCGGTACCGACGCCCGAATAATTTTTACACTAGCGGGTAGCAATAGCCGCTCATTGAAAAGTCTCCCGGTAAATGGGAATGACTGGGGGGCATTTGAACGCGGAACGATCACGCAGGTTTTACTCGAGGGCATTGATGTTGGTGAAATTGAAAGTCTTACCATCGAGCCGATCACAGCCGGGCTCACTGCAGCCTGGTTGCCCGAGTCTATAACTGTAAACAGCAATTGGCTTCAGTCGCCGGTTAGTTTTGATTTCAGTGATTCGGATAACGAATGGGTAAGAAAGAAAACCGGTCCGCTTGTCAAGTACCCGACGGCAGTGGCATAGTTTGAATTTCTTTTTTCTATGTCGATTTTCCGCTGCTCCTTCCCGTTCGGCTGGCTCAATTTTTTTGCAGGACATTGCATCATCTTGTTATCTGCGCTGTTCTCTCATTTCTAAAAAATCACATATTTGTGTCATTGCCTCATGTGTGGTGCGGGGATATTTTTGCTTCATAAAATAATATTTAAAACAACAACAATGAAGCAAGTATTTAAGCACGGACGAATGATAACGGCCCTCGTTCTCGCCACCCTGATTTTTTTATCATCTTGTAAAAAAGATGACAGTCTGCCCGGCCCTGGCAACTCTGCCAAAAAGCTCGAAAAAATTTCTCAGCAAGATGAGTACATGAGTTTCCAATACAACAGCGATGGTACCGTTAAACAAGTAGAGGTAAAGGAAGATGCTGCCTCGGGTGGCGCAATCACTACCTACCAGGTCGCCTACAACGCTCAAAAGCAAATGTCATTGATCACTACTTCGGATGGTGAAAAATGGACACCGGTTTTCACTGGGGGAAGGCTAACATCAGTAGAAGTAAAGGACAATGCCAACCAGGTAACGGGTTCTGCCCATTACACCTACCAGGGCGACCGCTTGCTCTCCGCATTGGTTAAAGCCAAATTCGGTCCGGCGATGGTTGACCTGATGAAATTTGATTTCACCTACAATGCTGCTGGTAACAATACAAAAACAATTGTCTCCTTTCCTGACCTGGTCAATGGCGGGGGGCTGAAGGAGCATTCTTTCGTAGCGTATGAGTATGATGCGAAAGAAAATCCGCTGAAAGATGTGAAGGACTTTTTGTTATTGATGTGGCAGGCGCCATCCAACAATAACATCACGAAGGAAGTGCATGTAGATGAGAACGACGATGTGGAAGAAACACTGGATTATACCTATACTTACAACAGTTTGAACTTTCCACAATCTGCCGCTGTAAAGCGAACCGTACCCGGCCAGCCGGTTGAAAATTCGCAATTGCAGGTATCTTATAAGTAAACTTTATTTTGGACGTCACTGCATAAATGAAAGCGTTTATGCAGTGACGTTTTTTTTGAAGCAGCTTTCGATCAGTTCATCCCATGGTTACAAAGGAAGTTGCAATCATGCGACCTGCTTTGCTGGGTAAGATGTGGTGGCTTTGAACCGTTGATCCGAAAAAAAGCAACAGTACCGTTGAAAGCAAAACATCGTTTTACTTTGTAAGTACCAATTTCATTCCCTCGCACATTGACTTTATACGTTTGTAAGCCGCCTTGGAGTTTTCATCCTTGTCTAATTTTATTTCCACATAACCCGGACTTTTCCGCAGGTAAAACTGCGTTTGATCGTCCAGGGTAAACATGGCATCAGTGTGTGTACCTGCAAAGGATACTTTATTTTTTGTACCCAGTTTTCGATTGAGGTAATACTCAACCTCCCGCATCTTTTGTCTGCCAAAATTGGCCTCCATTTTATATTCGTGATCCGCGTCATGGTAACTAATCTCGAGGTTATCGTGGTTATGGCGGCAGGATGTAAAGGCAACGCCTAATAGGGCAAAAATTACAGGTAGCAACTTTTTCATGGTAATAATTTGTTAGGTGGATGTAAATGACAATAGATCCAGGAAGGTCCGCTTCCCGGGTTTCGAAAAAGTTGAGTTTGGTAAGAATACCTGTTGAAGTGATTACAAATGTAGCCGGTATAAGGAACCCCTTTTGCGCAATTACATAAATGGCGACGCCAGTTTATAAACGGAACGCCTGAAGCAATTTTGGGAATCGGTCAGTTATTTCAGTTGCATCTGGTCGCTCCGTCAGCACTCACGAGGTAATATTTTGATCTGCCCGACGTTTATATGGGTGACTAAGTCCTAACGAATGAAAAACTACCTGCTCGCCGTATTAATAAGTTCTCCAGTTTTATTAGCTGCTCAAAAGAAAGTTGACCTCGACCGCTACAAGGTTCGCGTGCAGTTTCGCTCGCTTCCTGCAATGCAGATCGATAGCAGTTATCATACTTACAGTGTGGAAGTGGAAAGTACCCGCATGATGCAGAATTTTTTGACCGGCTTATCGCCTGAAAAGACCGTAGATCTAAAAGGATGGAGGAAGTTGCCGGAACAGGGACATTTACAGATCAAGATCAAACTGGAAGACCTGTTGCCTGAAAGCGTTTCAGTGAAAGAACGTGTAGAAAACATAAAGAATAAGAGTGGTCAAATTACAGGTACGCGAACACTTTACCAGCAGGAGGTTGTGTATAGTTTTGCTGCCCGCGCCGTTATCACCGATTACAAGGGTATGCATATCATCGACGAGGTGCTGGCTGATAGAGCGTACAAGCAAACCTTCACCAGCCCGGAATTCGCGTTTAAGAAGTTAGCCGAAGGGTATTTCCTGTTAAACTCACTTGCTACAACCGGGGACTTATATCGCCATTGCGTAACCCGCGCTATGCACTTCCTGAATGAACGCATCACCAATAATTTTGGTTACGAAGAAGTGACTGCCAATGACGTGATGTGGATCGTGGATAGTAAAAAGCACCCGGAATATGATGCGCACCGCAAGGCTTTCAGGCAACTGAATGACGTGTTATTTGCGATGGCCGCAGATCAACCACTGGGAAATTTGAGGACTGAACTTCAACCCGTGATCGCCTATTTCGATGGGATCAAAAAAACATACGATACAGAAAGCAAACATGATCGCAAAATGCGGTATGCCAGCTATTATAACCTGGCGGTGCTGTATTATTACCTTGATGACCCGCAAAGCATGATGAAAGAAGCGACTGGTCTTATTTTAAATGACTACGATACCCGTGATGGTAAAAAATTTGAAGAATCCGCCAACCGGTTGAAAAATGAATTTCAGCGGACCAACATTTACAGCAGGCATTTTAAAATTGATCCGCAAACTTTTAAAGGGCCGTTCGAAGCCCAGGATCAATCTTTGAACAACAACACCAAGGTGTACCAGTAAATGCACTTAAAACCCTGCAAAAAGAATTGGGGGAAGCCCGGAAAATCTTTGAGCCTTTACCAGTTAAGCTAATGCATTTAGCTGGCAGGGATTACGTGGGCTATTTTTCAGCCCAGTAGTCGATCACAAGTACTTTATCGAGGTGAGGTTTCAGTACTTCTACAAACGCTTTATGTGCAGGGTGCGGCAGGTAAACCTCCCGGTCTTTTTCTGATTCAAAACTTACAAAGAAGCAGTGCGTAAATTCCTGGTTCAAATTTTCCGGGCTGTTGTTCTTTCCCCATTCAAAGCCTTTTACCTCTTTCACTTTTGACGGTAGTTCCCTGAAAGCATCTTCCACTTTTTTTACATCAGCAGCCGAACTGCTCTCTTTAAATTTAAACAACACAACGTGTCTCAACATCTTGGGAGCATTTGAATTTTGTGCCTGCAAAGCTGGTAGCAAAGCGAACAGGAAAATAATAGGGAGCAACAGTTTTTTCATCGCAAGGTTTTGACACAAGATAACAAAACTTCTGTTTTGCATACACGTTCGCGAAAGCTTGTTTACCCGCCCGATTGGTAACAGAACAAACGAATGTTCGCGTTCATGATTGTTTATTGAACCTCATCGCACTAACATTCAACTGTCCGGCCGCTACGCCTGATTGAAGCGGATACCCCGGTGAGGATGGAGCGTGGCCTGGGCCGGAGTAGCAGCGTAAAGCAGGACTACCGCTGAACGGCGGTAACCAGCTCGCGTACCCACGGTCATCTATCCGGATTGTAACGGCGCTGCATACACGAAACCGACCTGGTAATCATTTTTAGTATTGAAAATATTGTATATATTAACGGGGCCATCCATTGTGCACCAAAACTTTTTGCTATGCAGTTAACGATCACGAATCTTTCAAAGACCTACCCCAACGGCGTGCAGGCGCTCAAAGGAATTGACCTGGTAATTCAACAAGGAATGTTTGGTTTACTGGGACCAAACGGCGCCGGCAAATCTTCCTTGATGCGAACAATCTCCACGCTGCAGGAAGCTGATACCGGGAGCATTTTTTTGGATAACCTCGACGTGTTGAAAGAGAAGGAGGCCGTGCGTCGCATACTGGGTT
>JAURWD010000147.1 GCA_030655145.1 Ferruginibacter sp. | reverse complement strand
CCGGGCCAGTTCGGGCAGTTCAGGGGACCGATAACATTGAAGATTGTAAATGGCATATTTTAAGAATCCAATGGGACGCCCCGACAAAAAGGCTGACGGCTTATGTTGACGGTGTGCAACGGGTTTCAGTTGTAAAAGATTTTGTGGCGGAAACCTTCGGAAATGATCCCAGCGTAGTATGGGGATTCACGGGGAGCACCGGGGACAATACCAACCTGCAACAAGTTTGCACAGCTTTAAGACCTTTGTTCAGTTTTACGAACGGGCAGAGCCGATGTTCCAACGACACCATCCAATTCATCGATAAAACGATCTCGTTTTCCCCCATAGTGAAAATGTATTGGAATTTTGGTGACGGTTCGGCCATCGATTCGGTTAATTTAAATCCATACCACGTCTATTCCCTACCGGGAGAATATACCGTAACGCAAACAGTGCTCGGCGCCGATGGGTGCACCGAAAGTTTCTCGCAACAATTGATCATCGGCAGCAAACCGATTGCGGATTTTACTTTCAATCCAGCTTGCATGCGGGACAGCGCTGTGAAATTTACCAATACATCCACTGCTGAATTTGGCACCATTAATAAGTGGTTTTGGGGCCTAGGTGACGGAGCCGCCTCCGCCCAGAATTCTCCAGCACACATTTATGCTAACCCGGGGTTCAAAAAAGTATTCATGGTGGCAACTTCACAAGAAGGTTGCCGGTCTGATACCGTCACCAGGATGGTACAGGTATATGAAAAGCCAGTGTCAAATTTCACATTGCCCTCAACTCCCTGCGTCGGTGCTGTCTCGACTTTTAATAGTACGGCCACCGTAAAGGATGGAACTATCACCGCGTGGGCATGGTCATCTGCTTCTCCTGACACGACGTTTCCGAATATGGCTGATCCTGGTTTCACCTACCCGGCTAGTGGACAATATGCAGTTACACTTTCCGTGACAAGTAGTAATGGCTGCGTGAGTTTACCGGTTACAAAAAACGTTGATATCTCCTCCGGCCCGATAGCTTCCTTTAAGGTTGGCCCGGTTTGCATGTCGAATCCCATTAAGTTTTCGGATGCCTCTATAGGTAAGCCGGGAGACCCGGTGAATGGATGGTGGTGGGACCTGGGTTATGAGGTCGTGAGTACAGATCAGCATCCAACAAATAAGTATTCCCTTCAAGGTGATTATATCGTGCGGTTGGTAGCCCGGTCTGCCAAAGGTTGCCTTTCCGACACCGTTCAGCAAACGATCCACGTGAAGCCAGGGCCTGTAGCACGCTTTGGCCACAGTTTACCCGTTTGCGCAAACACTGCTTTTCAATTACGTGATTCTTCTTCTTCGCCGGGCGGACAAATAAAAGCCTGGTATTGGAGTGTCGATAATGGCATCACTTCTCCTATGCAAAACCCAACAATTTCTTTAGCAGCTGGAAATTTCCAGGTAAAGCTGGTTGTAATGGGAGCAGATGGGTGTGCGAGTGATACCTCCGCCAGGACAATTGTTGTTAACCCTTCACCCCAGGTTGATTTTGTTACTGCACCAGTATGTGAAAATACCATGGCGACTTTCAACGGCATTTTTCAATCCGGCCCTGCCGTGAGTAATTGGCAATGGCTTTTTCATGATGGAACGATAATAAATACGCAGCGATCACAGAAGTTTTATGCAACTCATGGAAACTTCCCGGTTCAATTAACCGCAACCTCTGCCGTGGGATGTCGCTCAGGTGTGGTGCTCAAAACTATCAGCATTCATAAACCAACCGCGTTTGCCGGGAATGATACCGCCATCATTATAAATGAACCTTATCAATTAAACGGTTCAGGCGGCAATGTGTACCAGTGGAGTCCTCCTACCGGTCTAAGTAATCCTCGTTTGTCCAACCCCGTAACTACACTTTCCGAAGACCAGCAATACATTTTAAAAGTGACCAACTCCCTGGGATGTATAAGTTACGATACCATCAACATTCGGGTATTTTTAACGCCCGAAATTTATGTACCCAAGGCCTTCTCGCCAAATACAGATGGACTCAATGATATATTGAAAGCGATTCCTGTGGGAATAAAGGAGTTCAAGTATTTTACAGTTTACAGCAGGTATGGAGAAATGGTCTTTACGACAGCAATACCGTCAAAGGGATGGAATGGAATATACAACGGCAAACGCCAGAACAATGGGGCATTTATTTGGTACGCGGCTGGAATTGGGTATAACAATCAATTGATCTTCCGAAAAGGATCGGTTGTATTGATTCGATAATACATGAAAGTATAGCGGGGGATATTATTGGGAATGCGCTTTGACGCTTACATTGAAACGAGGTGGCCCAATCAAATTATCTTAACGACTCCCACATTCGTTTCAAGAAATTATACAAGGTTTTCATGGTCTTTACATCTTCAACTACGAGGATACCATTTTTGCCAACCTGTTTGAGTTTGGCTTTATTCGTTCCTTTCTGCAGGAATTGTAAGATGCCACTGAACGTTTCACTTTGAAAATACGGGGAATCGGGATTACTGACGAAGAACCCTTTCAGCGTTTCATTTTTAAGCATCATCTTTTCGAATCCGAGTTCAACCGCAAGTTTGCGGCAGCGAACTGTAGTGAAAAGATCTTCAACGGGCTCTGGGATCGGGCCAAACCGGTCGAGCATTTCCTTGTGAAAACTTTCGAGGTCGTCCTCGTTCTCGCAATTATCAAGGCGGCTGTATAAACTCAATCTTTCAGTGATACTTTCAACATAACTATCCGGTATCAGGATCTCCAGGTCGGTATCAATGCTACAGTCTTTTACAAAATCATCCTGCTGTTGAATCTCGTCCGCGAATAGCTCTTTGAACTCGCTGCGTTTTAATTCGCGAATGGCTTCATCTAAAATTTTCTGGTACATTTCAAACCCGATCTCCGCGATAAATCCACTTTGTTCCCCGCCGAGCATATTTCCCGCCCCGCGGATATCAAGGTCACGCATCGCAATCTGAAAACCACTTCCCAGGTCACTATATTGTTCAAGGGTGTTTAACCGTTTGCGGCTATCCGGCGGTAAAGTGCTCAGCGGTGGAGCCAGCAAATAACAAAAAGCTTTTTTATTGCTGCGACCTACGCGGCCACGGAGCTGGTGGAGATCGCTTAAACCAAACTGGTGCGCATTGTTTACAATGATCGTATTGACATTTGGAATATCTACGCCACTTTCCACGATATTGGTACAGACCAACACGTCATATTTGCGATCCATAAAGTCGAGGATGGTATCTTCTAACTGGTCTCCATCCATTTGGCCATGCGCAAATGCAATGCTCACATCAGGACAAAGACCCTGGATCAGGGATTTCATTTCAGCCAGGCCGTTTACCCGGTTGTGAATGAAGAAAACCTGGCCTCCACGCTCAGTTTCATAATAAATGATATCGCGAATGGCGTCTTCATTAAAGACCATCACTTCCGTTTGAATTGGTTGCCGGTTTGGTGGTGGCGTATTGATGATACTAAGGTCGCGGGCACCCATGAGGCTAAACTGTAACGTTCGTGGAATAGGCGTTGCCGTTAGTGTAAGCGAGTCAACGGTGGTTCTCAGCGTTTTCAACTTTTCTTTTGCTGCAACACCAAATTTCTGTTCCTCGTCAATGATCATGATACCAAGATCTTTAAACTTAACATCCTTACTTAAGATGGCATGCGTACCGATGATGATATCAATTTTTCCCTCAGCAACTTTTTGCAGTGTTTCTTTTTTCTCTTTCGCGGATTTGAAGCGATTGATAAAATCAACGGTCACCGGGAAGTCTTTCAACCTTTCACCAAAAGTTTTATAATGCTGGTATGCCAGGATGGTTGTTGGCACCAACACCGCGGCCTGCTTGCCATCGCAACAAGTTTTGAAAGCGGCACGAATGGCGACTTCCGTCTTACCAAAACCAACATCACCACAAACGAGGCGATCCATTGGCGCCGGTTTCTCCATATCGCGTTTTACGTCTTCCGTAGCCTTACCCTGGTCTGGCGTATCCTCGTAAATAAAGGAGGCCTCCAGCTCAGTTTGCATGTAATTGTCCGGGCTATGGGCAAAACCTGTCTGGCTTTTGCGCTGGGCGTATAATTTGATCAGGTCTGTTGCAATGTCTTTTACCTGTTTCTTGGTTTTATCCTTGAGCCTGTTCCAAACATCACTACCGAGCTTATTCATTTTGGGCACGGTACCTTCCTTGCCGCTGTATTTCCCGATCTTATGGAGAGAAGAAATATTGACATAGAGCAAGTCGCCGTCCTTGTATTGGATACGTACTGCTTCCTGCATTTTTCCGTTAGCTTCTATTTTCTGTAAGCCACTATACACGCCGACGCCGTGATCGATGTGCGTAACATAATCGCCGGGCTGTAGTTCCCGCAAGGTTTTCAGCGTAAGCGCCTTATTCTTGCTGAAAGCCTGTTTGACCTTATACTTGTGGTAACGTTGAAATATCTGGTGATCGGTGTAACAAACAGAGCGGTTGTCATCGTCAATAAATCCTTCATGGATCGAAGTAGGAACCGGCGTAACCTGTATCTCTGCTTTTAGGTCAGTGAAGATGATGTGCAACCGTTCGAGCTGCTTCGGATTATCGGCGAAAATGTAAATGTTGTATTTCTTTGCCTCGTATTCTTTGAGGTTTTTGATGAGCAGGTCAAATTGCCGGTTGAAAGCGGGTTGTTCCCGGGTGGCAAATTTGAGACTTGTATGCTGATCCCCACCTACGGCTGCCTGGAAGAAATTCTTTCTTCCAAACTCAATCACATGCCGCTCTTGAACCTGCAGCTCTAAAGCCTGGGCTTGTATGAAATCTTCAAGCGTAACTTCTTTTTTTTCCGTCAGGTCATTGTCGTCATCAACAGAAGATTTGCTGGTTGAAACGCCAGCGGTTACCGCCAGGAACAGCTCCAGGTCTTCTTCCTGCTGTACAATTTTTTCTTTTATAAACTGCCAGTCCTCTGACCACAAAACTGTATTTTCAGGCAGAAATTCTAGCAATGAAACCTTATCGCCGGTTTCAAATTGCGTTTCAACATTGGGGATGATATTTACCTGTAATAGCTTTCGTTCACTCAACTGTGACTCTGGATCAAAAATCCGGATGCTGTCAACCTCGTTACCAAACAACTCGATCCGGTAAGGTTTTTCATTGCCAAAAGAATAGATATCAAGAATTCCACCACGAACCGCAAACTGGCCCGGCTCGTAAACGAAGTCAGTGCGTTCAAACCCGTAGTCAACAAAGCGAGCGAGAATGCCGTTTACGTCGAGGGCTTCACTTTGGCGAATAGAAATGATATTATCTGAAAGGGTTTTAGGCAAAACCACTTTTTCAAACAAAGCTTCCGGGTAGGAAATCAGCACCTTTTTATTCGCGCCATGCGCAAACTTCGTCAGCGCTTCCGTGCGAAGCATGACATGACTGCTGTTGAGCAGGCGGTAATTTTTTTTGTTTTTGAACGAAGCCGGGAAGTAGAAAATATCCAGTGCGTTTGTGATATTTTCGAAGGTGTTATGAAAATAAGCGGCCTCTTCGGCATCTCTTAACACGACTAAATGATTAAGTTGGGCAGTAGATGCGTGGTTAAAAACTGCCGAAAGTACGAAGCTGACTGCGCTACCTTGTAGGCCGGAAAGTTGAATTTGCTGTGGTTTGGACAAAGTGATCTTGTCCGCTATTTGAAAACAGCGGTTGTCATTTGCATACTCTTTCAGCAACACTTCCAAATTCATCGGGTGCAAAGATAAGGGCCGGGTAAGCAAAAACAGATTAAAATCGACCCGGTAAGCAGGATAAAAAGCAGGGTAGTCGTTGATAATCAAAATGGTTACAAGCACGGCAATACCCACGCAACTAAATCGTTATCACCTGTGTCTTTCGGCTTTCAAGGCAATTCATACTTAAAACGTCTCTCGGAAGGTCCAAAATTTTATTAATGAAAAATCGCCTGGTTACTTTCCTTGTTTTATTGTGTTCGATCAGTTGCTTCCAGGCAGTCGCCCAACAAGAGCCCATTCGTTTTGCCAACGGGAATTTTGTTCCCTCTCCAAACATCCAGAACCGGTCTTTTAAAAAAGAGCAGGCAGCGGGTATGACGTTTCGTAACCGGCTCTATGCGGTGGTCCAGTTTTCGACACTTCCATCGCTGGAAGCTCAGCAACGATTGAGTAAGCTGGGGATCGTATTAGATAAAGCGCTTCCAGGGAAAGCTTTTTTCGCCAGTTTGCCTGCATCATTTGACGTCAACTCTGCCGCTGCCTTAAATATCCTCTCTATAACATCCCTGCCTGGCGTTTATAAACTTGATGCTAATCTAGCCGAGCTCTATTCAGCGGGTTCAAAGCAACCTGTGGAAGACATCGCGGTAGAGATCTATAAAAATATGAACCGGCAACAAGCCATTGAAGCTATGGTGGCATTGGGGGTAAGCATCATTCCCTCGAAGTTTGACGTGACCGGAGCTATTTTTATCAGGGCTGATGTGGCCCAGCTTAAAGAAATTGCAGCGCTTCCGTTTGTAAGCAGTATGTCCGTCAAAACATTGATAGATGCGCCGTTGAATTATAAAAATGTGGCCTCTCATGGATTCAGCGCCTTGAATGCTTCAGGCGGTAAGAACCTTAATGGCAAGGGAGTAACCATCGGCATCGGAGAC
>JAURWD010000129.1 GCA_030655145.1 Ferruginibacter sp. | reverse complement strand
TGTTGAACAAAGCAGGGTTACTGGTTTTCTGTTGCGCCAGCAACCAAAAAGCCTCGCTACAACGGCTTGTGTGGCCCGCTGGAAGATCAACTCATTGATTAGTGAAGTCGACCAAGATTTACCTGGCATCGGTTTTCCTCGCTGGAAAGTAGACCTGCTGAAAATACGAAATGGCAAACCGGGATCCTGGGAAGTATCCTGGATACAAAATCAATTCAGGTTTACCCCGGTGATCACTGCGATACCAGCCATTTTAAAACGCAAAGCCGGGTGATATGTCGCAGCGTTTTGTGGCCATATGGTTTCGTCATCTAACAACGGATGCACTTTCGCGACAGCAGCCTGAACTTAGGCATGTTCCTTTCGTGCTTGCTGCAAAAGATCATGGTAGATTGGTCATTACCGCGGCTAATCCTAAAGCTACGAGTGAAGGAATAACCACCGGGATGGTGGTAGCAGATGCGAGAGCGATATTACCGGGTCTTCACGTCGTTGATGAGGTGCCGGGTAGGGAAAGCGAATTGCTTCACGCTATTGCGGAATGGTGCATTCGTTACGCACCCATTACCGCCGTTGATATTCCAGACGTTATCTTTCTTGATTGCTCGGGATGCGCTCATCTTTGGGGTGGAGAAACCGAATATGTTGAACACTTACAGTCACGCCTAAACGCATTTGGATACTCGGTGCGCATTTCCATGGCAGACACCATTGGTACAGCCTGGGCAATTGCGCGTTATGGCCGACCTCCGTTGATCGTTGCACCGGGTGCTCAATTTGACGCCCTATTAACCATGCCGGCTGCTTCGCTTCGCCTTGATCGTTCCATCATTGAACTGGTAGTGAAACTTGGTTTGCGCCAGGTAAAAGATTTTATTGGCATGCCGGCTACGGCTTTACGCCGGCGATTTGGAAAAGCCTTTGTTCAACGACTGGCCCAGGCACTGGGCCAGGAAGAAGAAAACCTGCAACCGGTACAACCGATTGAGCCCTACCAGGAACGGCTTCCTTGCCTGGAACCCATCGTCACTGCGATTGGAATTGAGATCGCGGTAAAGCAATTGCTTGACCAACTTTGCCTGCCTTTAAAAAAGGTTGAAAAAGGCTTGCGCCAGGCTTGTTTAAAATGTTACCGCGTAGATGGAAAAATTGAATCGGTCAGCATTGGCACAAACCGGCCCTCGAATAATATCCCGCACCTCTTCAAATTATTTGAATACAAGTTGCCTACAATTGAACCGGCGCTTGGCATAGAATTGTTTGTGTTGGAAGCACCCATTGTCGAAGACATAAAACCATTGCAGGAAAAATTATGGGAGGGAAGTTGTGGGCTGGAGTCGCTTGCCCTTTCCCGCCTGATCGATCACCTATCCCTCAAAATCGGTGCGGAAAACATTCACCGCTACTTACCTGATGAGCATTATTGGCCGGAGCGGTCAATAAAAAACGCGACCACATTAGACGAAACAGCCAGCATTCCCTGGAAACGGGAACAGCCGCGGCCGATGCAATTATTGGCCTCACCACAACCCATTGAAGTTACTGCCCCCATACCGGATTATCCACCCATGCTTTTCCGTTATAAAGGTCAATTACACAAAATAAAAAAGGCCGATGGCCCAGAAAGAATTGAACAGGAATGGTGGCTCCAGGAAGGACAGCACCGCGATTATTATGCGGTTGAAGATGAGGAAGGTAAACGCTATTGGTTATTCAGGCTGGGCCATTATGACGCGGCCAAAACTTATCAATGGTTTATCCATGGTTTTTTTGCTTAGCAAGTATTTGCAGCTGACGCAGGATGAAGGCAAGCGATTATAGTCGCGTGGTTTGAAACCCTTGAAACTGTTGAGATATGAAAGTGTTGATTAAATAAAGAAGCCTAAGATGTTGCAGCGAAAAATAAAATGAAGGATTCAGTTTGACTTGCAGCAAGAAAGCCGAAGTACATTAAACGAGCATGAGTTTTACAGAACTTCAAATAACGACCAACTTTAGTTTTTTACGGGGTGCCTCACACCCGGATGAACTCGCTGTACATGCAGCTGCGCTGGGTTATAAAGAAATTGCAATTACCGACCGTAATAGTTTTGCCGGCATTGTGAGGGCTCATGCAGCAGGTAAAAAATGTGGTATCCGAATTATCCCGGCCTGCCGGTTGGATCTACAGGACGGAATTTCCTTACTTGCCTACCCAACTAACAAAAACGGGTACACGCAAATAACAAACCTGCTCACGATTGGAAATCGCCGGGCTGAAAAAGGCGACTGCCTGTTGTATAAAAAAGATGTGTTTTCACATTCAGCTGATGTGATATTTATCGCACTGCCCCCGATGAACCTCAACGATCAGTTTCAATTTGAACCAGAACTTGAACAGGAACTGGTTGCTTATAAAAATGCTTTCCAGTCGAACCTTTACCTCGCTGCAACGCGTCGATACCAGGGAAATGATGGGAAGTATTTGTACCGCCTCGCCGAAGTTGGACGACAGGTTGGGATACCACTTGTTGCTACCAATGATGTGCATTATCATGAGCCAGCTCGCAGACCGCTACAGGACATCGTTACCTGCATCCGCGAGAAATGCACGATCCATTCCGCCGGCTTTAAGTTGCATCCCAACGCGGAACGTTACCTGAAAGAACCAGAGGAAATGTCACGTCTTTTTCGCCAGTATCCTGATGCCATTCATCGTACCCAGGAAATTGCTGCTGCCTGCCAGTTTTCTATGGATGAACTGGTGTATGAATACCCCGAAGAAATTACTACCGATGGCCGAACTCCACAGGAAGAGTTAAGGCACCTTGCCTGGATCGGAGCCAAAGAAAAGTTTGGTGATCCGCTTCCGCAGAAAACGGTGGAGGCCATTAACTATGAATTAAAGTTCATTGCTGAAATGAATTATGCCGCTTATTTTCTGACGGTGTATGACATTGTTCGTTTTGCCCGTGAACAAAAAATACTATGCCAGGGCCGCGGTTCCGCTGCCAATTCAACTGTGTGTTATTGCCTCGGAATTACCTCGGTTGATCCCACAAAATTTGACCTGTTGTTTGAACGGTTTATTTCCTCAGCCAGGAATGAACCGCCGGATATTGATGTTGACTTTGAACATGAGCGCCGTGAAGAAGTGATCCAGTACATCTATAATAAATATGGCCGCGACCGAGCTGCTATTATCGCCACAGTGACACAGCAACACCAGAGAGGAGCCATCCGTGATGTGGGTAAGGCAATGGGGTTAACGGTTGATACCATCATCAGGTTATCAGGCTCTATCTGGGAATTTACCGATGAATGGTTTGAAGGAAAACGACTGGAAGAGCAAGGACTAAATCCCAATGACAAACACCTTCGAAAAGTATTGCAGTTAACCAGGGAATTTATGGGTTTCCCGCGGCAGCTTGGGCAACATACGGGCGGGTTCGTGATCACGCGTGGTAAGCTCAGCGACCTCGTTCCGATCATGAATGCCCGCATGGCCGATCGCACCTGCATTGAATGGAATAAGGATGACATCGACGCTTTGGGTTTTATGAAGATCGATGTTCTTGCGCTGGGTATGCTTACCTGTATCCGCAAATGTTTCGACCTCTGCAAACTGCATTATGGACTTGACCTCACCCTCGCAAATATTCCCCAGGATGATCCCAAGGTATATGATATGATCTGCCATGCGGATACCATCGGTGTTTTCCAGATAGAAAGCAGGGCTCAACAAACGATGTTGCCCCGGTTGAAACCCCGCAAGTTTTATGATTTGGTAATTGAAGTTGCCATTGTACGCCCGGGCCCCATCCAGGGAGATATGGTTCATCCATACCTGCGCCGCAGGAATGGAGAAGAAGCTGTTGAATATCCCTCAAAAGACCTTGAGGAAATATTGCAGAAAACGCTGGGCGTTCCACTTTTCCAGGAGCAGGCAATGAAGATCGCGATCGTGGCTGCAGGATTTACGCCAACGGAAGCAGATGAATTGCGGCGCAGCATGGCCACCTTTAAAGCGAAGGGACTGGTCACAAAATTTGAAACAAAGCTCGTCAATGGAATGGTGGCCAAAGGTTATACAGCGGAATATGCGCAGCGGGTGTTCAGGCAACTGGAAGGGTTTGGAAGTTATGGGTTTCCTGAAAGTCATGCCGCTAGTTTCGCATTATTGGTCTACGTGTCTTGTTGGCTCAAATGTTACTATCCAGACGTATTTGCATGCGGGTTATTGAACAGCATGCCCATGGGATTTTATCAACCGGCGCAAATCATTTCTGATGCCCGCAAACATGGAATAGTTGTAAACCCGATCGACATCAATCATTCGAAGTGGGACAACCTGCTTGAAGAATGTATTCCTCCCTCACAAGGGGATCATAAGGGACAAAAAGCTTTACGGCTTGGGTTTAGGCAGGTAAAAGGCCTACGCGAGGACGACATGAAAGTCTTATTAGAAAACAGGAATGAAAGGTACCAAAGTATAAACGCTCTGCGTGATGCAGGTGTATCCGAAGCTGCACTGGAACGATTAGCGGATGCGGATGCCTTTCGCTCCCTTGGCCTCGATCGACGCCAGGCACTTTGGGAAGTAAGTACGAAAGACAGGCCGGTAGCAATGTTTTCAGGCCAGCCGGCAGCGGATGCAAAGGGAGAGCAGGTATCCCTACCCGTTATGACAACTTCCGAGCACGTGGTGCACGACTTTGCTGCTACATCCTTATCCCTTAAAGCGCACCCGGTAAGTTTTGTAAGGGAGAAGCTGGACCAGCTACATATCCTGAAAGCAAAAGAATTAGCAGCATCAAAAGATGGCTCCTTTGTAAAAGTTGCAGGTCTCGTGTTGGTCAGGCAGCGTCCGGGCACTGCGGGTGGTGTTTGTTTTATGACCATTGAAGACGAGACGGGTTTTGCCAACCTCGTGATCTTTGAATCGCTGTTTGAAAAATTCCGAAAAGAAATTCTACAATCCCGCCTCATTATGGTGGAAGGGAAACTTCAAATAGAAGGTGAAGTAATTCATGTCATCGTGAAACGATGTTATAATTTTTCGCCTTTGTTGCGTAATCTAACTCCTGCTAATAACGAAAATTTACCTTTGCTTACCCTGGCGTATCCTGATGAAAAATCCATCCCTCCCGGGTTAAATAAACGATCACAAATGAGGGAAGCCGGCCAGGAAAAAGTTTTCCCGGAAGCGAGAAATTTCAGGTGATGTCATGTAATGGTATTTGCATTACGGCAAGATTTACTTCCGAGCCAGCTTGCTTGTACACTGTGACTTTTAAAACAACGATTGCACTATTTCCTCCACCAACGGTAATCATTCAATTTTGAAATACTCTTTCTTTGCTGCTAAAACAATTACCAGTTATGAACATCCCGCGTAAACGCAAATCGCTTGCTCTCTTATTTTTTGGACTGGCGCTCAATTTTTTTGCCGCCGCCCAAAATAGCTACCAGTACACTGTGGATCTAACTAAGGCGGCCGACGATAAGCTAACGGTCAACCTTGTCACTCCCGCAATTGAGAAAAATGAGATCAAATTCTACTTACCGAAGATCGTACCGGGTACCTATATGAACAGCAACTTTGGGAAGTATGTACAATCGCTGGAAGCTTTTGATAAAGCAGGTAAAAAACTTCCTGTTCAGAAAGCCGGTGACAATGGCTGGACGATCCGCAATGCAACCAGGTTGAACCGACTTAACTACGTTGTGGAAGATACCTGGGACGCCACCATCAAAAACATGGTTTACCCCATGTGTGGTACCAGTTTCGAAGCCGGTAAAAACTTTGTATTGAACACACCGGGTGTGTTTGGATACTTTGAAGGCATGAGAGAAAAAACATTCCAGTTGACTTTTACAAAACCGGCAGGATTTTTTGCGGCAACCGGGCTCATTCCCGCATCTTCAAATGCAACGCAGGATGTTTTTAGCTGCAGCAATGCTGATCACCTCTATGATTCCCCGATCATGTATTCTTTACCAGATACCGCCATCGTTCGCGTTGGCAAAACGGATGTACTGATCGCAGTGTACTCGCCAAAGAAAATGGCTACTGCACATTTCATTGCTCAAAACCTCCAAAACCTGCTGTTAGGTGCAAAAGATTACCTGGGCGGAAAACTCCCGGTAGATAAATATGCATTCATTTTTTATTTCAATGGTGAACAACCCAAGCTGGAAGTAAGCGGTGCCTGGGAACATTCTTACTCTTCATTTTATAGTCTTCAGGAAGCACCGGAAAAAGAATCCATTGGTTACTGGGTAAGTATCGCCGCCCACGAATTTTTTCACATTGTTACGCCACTAACCATTAGCTCTAAAGAGGTAAAACAATTCAATTTTAATGAAACCGTACTAAGCAAACATCTCTGGTTATACGAAGGCAGCACAGAATATTATTCGCAGCATATGCAGGCCTGGACCGGCATCATCACACCGGAAGAATTTCTCGCCAGCATGGCGCAAAAAATAAGCTACTCACGGTCAGCCATGAACGATTCTTTATCATTTACCGAACTCAGCAAAGAAAGTGCAGGGAAACACGCTGAGCAATATGGAAATGTTTACATGAAAGGAGCGTTGATCTCAGCCTGCATCGACCTCAGGTTGCTGGAATTATCAAACGGTCAATATGGATTGCGTCAACTGAAGCATGACCTCTCCATCAATTATGGTAAGGACAAATATTTTGAAGATGACTCCTTGTTCAGCATGATTGAAAAATTGAGCTACCCAGAACTTACTCCATTCTTTAAAGATCATGTTGAAGGGGGTCAACCCATCCCCTATGAAAAGTACTTCGCCTTAGCAGGGGTTTCATACATCGCTTCAGAAACCTACCAGGATTTTTCACTGGGCGGACTGAAACTTAACCCTAACCCCGAGGGCAAGGTAACAGTCGGTATTGCGGACGTGAATGATTTTGGTAAAAAAATGGGTTACGAAGAAGGAGACATACTGGTAAGTTTTAACGATTCTCTGGTCACAAACGCAAACCTTGATAACCGCATTGACCAATTGTTTGACAAAGCCAAAGAGGGTGACGTACTCGCTGTTAAGGTTAATCGCAAACAGCCGGATGGAAGGATGCTGGAAAAAGTATTACAGGCTCCCTTATTTAAAATAGAAAGGGTGCGCAAACATTTGCTCCGTTTCATGCCAAATCCAACGGCCGAGCAATTGAGAATTAGAAATGTGTGGTTAAATAATCATGCGCCTGTGGCTGCGGCGATGAAGTAGCATCAACGGTTTCATTCGAGTTGCAAAAAAAGGCTGCCATTTTCGGGCAGCCTTTTTTCATGTTTTTGTTTGACTAAAATCTACATCTATAAAGTCCCTGCTCTAATAAAAAAAACGTTCCGAAACGATCTTGCCTTCCTTCACTTCGTAAACACATAGTTCATTCATCGACTGCCGCTTTTCTCCTTTCATTTGAAGATCTGTATCCCAGCCAATGGAGAAAAAATCGCCGGCCACTACAGGCTCTGTAATCGTGCTTCCGTAAAATTCTTCTACGTGTGAAATGAAGAGGTTCGCTTTATCCTGGATGGCTTTTAAACCTTTGGTTTCTTTCGGCAACAATCCTTCTTTCGGTTCTGTGCTAACAGTCTCCTCTGTAAAGAATTCAAGTTTGGCTTCCTCAACTTTACCTTCGCGACACATCGCTACTAATTTATTGGCAACTTCTTTTGTCGTCATCATAATAGTTTAATTCGGAACTGAAGGTAAAGAGTAAACGCCGATGATGCATAATCACCGGTTGGTTTCAACCGTGTCTAAATTGAGCATAAAATCCATTTCATACACGAAGTAGTTATCACCAATTCTTTCTTAAGTAAGTTCGGATTTTTTATAGCCGGCTTTCCACGCTTTGTGGTGGCTCTAAATATTTACACCAGCCGATGTACAATTTCCCGGCTCTTACGTTTTAGGTTTTTCGGCGTCGTTGTTTCCCTGTTTTCAAACATCCGATGAACAGCGCCGGCCACCAGTCCACCAGTAACATATAACAGAACGGTCAACACTTTCGTTTTCGTGGTGGCGTTGCTGTAAGACTCATTGAGCCCCATTTTTTCCGGTAATGCAACCGCACCAATTCCGGCCGCAAGGCCAAGGACGGCACCAGTCACTAAACTGTAGCCTGGCTTTATACCCACCATGGCGTAATAACCTGCATTGCCCATCAAGTCGCCACCAAGGGTGATCTTCTGCAGGTTATCGGAGGATGGCTTATCAGACCCAACGGCAGATAAAACTTTCGTTAATCCCTGCTTACCGAGTTTGTCCATCCGCGGAGCATTGGAAACTGTTTTCCGAAGGATCTCGTGAAATACAGTAAGGGCGATCGAGCCTGCGAGGCCACTAAAAAAAGATGAGCGCTTTGCCATAAAGATTGTTTTGAAAAGAAAAGACAAAAATTAAGCCCCGATGGGGCCAAACTGAACAGGTATGCTTTCAGTCTAAGCTGGTAAAGGGTTTCGTGCTGCAAGTAGCAAGGTCAAAACTCAAATTCTGCCGGCCGGGTTGCTGTGGACATTTTTCACCAACCTTCGTTGGTAAAATATTTTAGGTAGATATACGTGGATTTTTAAGGCTGGAATTAGGAAAAAAATGACCGTGTTCTTTGATCCCTTGTTTTTAGAATGGGGTAAGGATTAAAACCTTTTACTTTGCCGGGAATCGTCATACCAAACTCAATTGAATAATTCAGCAGATTTTACAACAAATGTTCTCATCGTAGGCGCAGGTCCCGCTGGTGCAAGCACTTCAATTTTCCTGGCAAAGGAAAAAATCCCACACATAATCATTGATAAGGCAGTTTTTCCGCGAGACAAAATTTGCGGCGATGCGCTGAGCGCTAAGTCGGTTGACATTTTAAACCGGCTCAACCCAAACTGGACGGATCATTTCCTGGCTGATAAAAACAAGTCACTTGCCTGCAATGGCATCCAGTTTATTGGATCCGACAATACGGCGCTCGATATTCCTTTTGCAGGGGAAGGTAAGCAGGCCAAGCCCACTGGCTTTGTAAGCAAGCGCATTGATTTTGATGAGCAACTTGTCAACCTGCTGGACCAGCAATATGCAAACCTGGCGACGGACACTTCGTTGAAAGACATCGAAGAAACCAAAGATGGAATGCTCGTAACAGTAATGCAGAACGGGCAGCAGAAAAAAATACTGGCTAAGTTGGTGTTGGGTGCCGAAGGCAGGGGCAGCATCGTCGCGAAAAAGCTTGCCGGTCATACCATGGATGCCGCTCATTTCAGCGCCGGCATCAGGGGCTATTACAAAAATGTGAGCGGGATGCATGAGAAGAACTTTATTGAACTTCATTTTCTCAAAGAATTTCAGCCTGGCTATCTCTGGATATTTCCCTTACCGAATGGGCAGGCGAATGTCGGGGTTGGCATGCTCAGTAAACACATCTCAAACAAAAAAGTAAACCTGAAACAATTGATGCTTGATGTAATCGCCACGCATCCAGAACTGAAAAAGCGTTTCACCCATGCCGTTATAGATGGGTCTATTGAAGGTTGGGGATTACCTCTTG
>JAURWD010000214.1 GCA_030655145.1 Ferruginibacter sp. | reverse complement strand
TTTTGCAAAATATTGATATACACTTCACCCCAGGTATACTCCGCATCACCCGTAGTAAACTTGTAGCTCTCGAATTGTGGTAGCGGTTGATTCAAAGACAATTGCTGCATCCAGTATGCATTTATCAATGCGATCCCTGACGTGTTTTGCACGGAAAAAGAACCTCCGGCAACGGTTACACCAATGTCTGTGATGAGGGGAGGTAGCAACAGGTTTTCCGGGACGTCGGTCGGGTTGTTAGGATCTTTATTTACATCCAGGTACTTTTTACAACCGGCTGCTGCAAACATCACCGCCGTAAGCATGAGGCCGAATATTATTTTATTTTTCATCGTTGAAAAAATTTAAAGAGAAGTTGTGGTTAAATTAAAATGTTGCTTTTAGGCCTACAATGATGGATCTGACGGTAGGCGTTTGAAAATTTGTAACACCTTGACCGTTTACACCACCGGCAACATTTGCTTCCGGATCACCAGAAGTGAAATGCGGTGCATGTATCCAGAGGTTGTTACCACCAACGCTCAATGTCAAAGATCTGAAAGGTAATTTCCGGGCGCCGGGGGTTAAAGTGTACGCAAAACTTGCAGTACGCAATTTCAGGTAAGTGCCATCTTCAATATTTGATTCAGTAATACCGGAGATCGCAGGCCAGTATGCCTGGGCGGTTACTGGTGTAGTATTCGCCTTGCCATCAGTTGCATAAACCGAATTCGGTACAACAAAAGGAGTTTCCCTTCCTTGCTCGGTTACTTTTGAAGTGCCATAAAACCACATGTAATTAGCATCCAGGTTTAAGACATCGCCGCCTTTTTTCCAATCGAATAAAAAGTTCAGGGAGAAACCTTTGTAGCTGAACGTGTTGTTCAGGCCCGCGTTGAAGTCGGGGTTAACATTGCCAATAGCAACGAAATCTGTAGTCGGAATCGGGATACCATCGTCATCCACTTTTATCTGCCGCTGCTCGTTTCTTTCATATCCTAAACCATATAGAATTCCATAAGGTTGATCTTTAAAAAGAAATACACCCGCATTACCGAAGCCACCTAACTGAACCTGGTCAACACCTTCTCCCAGGGAAGTTACCATGCTCCGGATCCGCGTGAAGTTCAGGCTTGCTTCCCAGGTAAAATATTTGGTTTTGATCGGGGTTCCGGATAGCAAAAATTCATATCCTGTATTTTGAATTGAACCCACATTCCTGATCGCATATAAAAATCCGGAACTTGGATTTGTAGGGATCTGGCTTAACAGGTCTTTAGACTCCCTGTTAAAATAAGAACCTTCAAAGGAAAGACGATTGCTCAGAAATTTTAATTCAGTCCCGATCTCAAATTCATTCAGGTTTTCATTTTTGATATTGGGATTCCCTTGAACATTTGTAAGCCTTGCGCCGTTAATGCCGTTATAAGGAAAGTTTACGTGATTGATACTAACGGTACCGCCTAACACATAAGGAGTGGTAGTAGAGTAGGGCGGAATATTATCATTACCAACGGAAGAATAGGAAACCCGGACCTTACCAAAGGTGAATGCATTGTTTTTACTCATCAATTCACTAAATACAAAACCAAAACCCGCAGAACCATAAGGATAGTACTGTTTGTCATTAGCCAGCAATGAGCTACCATCATAGCGGCCGGTCAAACTAAGATTCAACATTTTTTTATACTCCAGGTTAGCCTGTGCATAAAAACCAACCTTCCTGTACTTGGAAACATAATCACTTACGATAGAAGTACTGGTATTGCTTATGTTGTAGAACCTGGGTATGTTAAGTCCGATGCCTGATTGAACGTAGGTATCTGAAAAATTCGAAAGGAGGTTGTTACCGACAGAGATCGATCCAAACAGATCCGGGGTGATATCTTTCTGCAGGCTGACAATAAAGTCGTGGTTTAACTGGCGATAGTCTTGTAACCTGTTGGAAATTCCGCCCGTTTGGTTTCCAAAAACACCGCCGTTGATCGTTTTATCCTCATGATACCTGGCGTTATCACTATACATATCGAGGCCAATTCTTTCCGTAATCGTTAGCCATTTTGCTGGCGAATATGTCAGGTTAACAGTCGGTAAAAACCTGTTTACTGTAGATACAAAACCTGAATTCTCGAGTTGATAGAAAGGGTTGTTTCTCGAGAGCGATCTGTACAAACGTTGCGTACCATCTTCCCAGGTAGAAGGAAGTGGGTTCCAGGTAATAGGAGCCGCATAAATTCCCCATAACGGATTCGTTAACCCATTGCCTTCCTGGGTTCTGTGGTTAATGGTATTCACATAATTTATGGAAACAGTAGCGGAGAAATTGTTGCTGATCTGGTTGGTAAATTTGCCAAAGAACGCGTTCCTTGTAAAGGAAGTTGTTGGTATGATGCCCTCGTTATTCAGGTAAGAATAAGACATTAAATACTTCGACTTATCGGTGCCTCCACTAACGCTGATATTGTTGTCAGTGGTGAACCCTGTCTTGAAGAAAATATCCCGCGGATCGTAGAGCTGCACAGGTGCGCCATTTGATTTTAATGTATCTACGCGGGCTCCGTACGACTGGCTGCTTGCAGTTCCCTGGATGCTACCATTGATATAATTTCCGTTCAATCCCTGGGAATATTTATCCTGGTATTCACCCAGGAAAGGCTCATCAAACTTTAAGCTTGAACTGATACTCACAACCGGTTTTGAAGATCTGCCACCGGTTTTAGTAGTAATAAGAATAGCACCCCGGGCAGCAGATGCACCATATAAAGCAGTAGCAGCACCTCCTTTTAACACGGTGATCGTTTCGATGATGCTGGGATCGATATCGATGGCCCTGTTTGATGTACTGCCCTGGCTAAGAGCCGTATTATTAGCGCCCTGGCTGAAAACATCGATACCACCCGGTTCGCTGTTATCAATAGGAACACCATCAATTACAAACAAGGGTTGGTTATCCTGTAATAAGGAAACATTTCCGCGGATGGTAATACGCGAAGAACTTCCAGCCATACCGCTGGAATTAGATATTTGTACACCCGAAACCTTACCAGCAAGCCCATTAACGAGGTTATCCTGTTTAGCTTGAATAACGGTTTCTCCTTTCACCTCTTGTGTACTGTATGTCAGCTGGCGCTTTTCTCTTTTGATACCAAGCGCTGTAACGACTACCTCGGACAGCGCCCGCGTGTCCTTTTCGAGCCTGATGTTAAGTTCCCTGCCTGCGTACGTGACGGTTTGCGAGAGGTGCCCCACATTTGATATTTCCAGGACTGTGCCCGATTGGCCCGGCAACTCGAAACTGCCATCAGCCTTTGTGCTTGTGCCCGTATTGGTTCCTTGTATTCGCACAGAAACACTGGCAATGGGACTTCCCTCCGCGTCCAAAACCTTGCCTTTTACTTGATTTTGCGCAAAGATGGGTACAGTAATAAAAAATAAAACTCCCATCAACATTGCAATCTTTCTCATGTTTTTTCTTTTTGTTAGTTTAATAATACCCTGGTAAACGACCTTACTCTTTGCTGGTGTTGAAATTTTAACCCATGGTTGACACCACCGATAGCGCAGAATTTTTGCTTCAATTATCCCTGGCAAAGAGTATGGTTTAAATGCTTGCAGCTTTATGAAAACACCTTGTTGTACTGAATTATTTAAAGTATTGTATTGCGTGTCTTTTTCCCGGGTTCAAATTAATTCCAACCCTCACGGTGCCGGGTAACGGCAGTTCGTTTTACCTGGAGTCAACCAACATACCTCGGGAAGTTTTAAGTATAAAAGAGGCGCTGAAACTGCTTACACCTGGGTCAAGGCTATGCGCTGTTGCATGGATTGATCTTTGGTTTTGTTCCAGGCGCTCTGAAACGCCCTGAGGTTAAGCTGGTATTGAATGACTCCTCCAATTAATTCAGGAATGCATTGCCAACGTTAGGTTGAACCCATTTTTTATTAACATTGTTATTGCCTTTTTCGAATTCAATGGACTCGCCACAATAATTCGTAAGGCAATTTTAACCTAATGCGTGAAGACTCTTTTTTTCGGTTTCGCCACTTATGTAAATCCAGCATCCAGTCATAAAAAACGGAACATGTATTATCAGGCCCGCAGTAAAATTTCTGCGATTTCCAGGTTGGTTGTGAATGATTTAAACCAGCCAGGTCCTGCAGCATTTTTAACCGGGCATTAGCTGGAAGGAAATACAGGCTGCTAAAAATTTAATTCGGTTACAGTCGGAAGAACTGGCTTTTTAAAAAATATGGGTGGGAATAGCAGGGTGAGGGGGGCGGCTGTGGAGGCTGTTCGCACAGAGTGCGACAACAAATTTTCTTCCGCAATGTGCGAGTGGTGACGGAGAGATCTGCTGAACGATATGAATGGATTATATATTCGTAGGTAATGCGTTGAACAGATGGTTGGCAATCGCTATAAACTTAGTTGGGGAGATCGAACAGGAAGAAGGACAGGGGAGGTAGTTAGTTTATAAAAAATTCGTCAAAGATTTTTTGAAGCTTAGCAAAGTCCGGGGCAAAATATAAATTGCCCCTAATAATTATTTATCCCAAAAACGGTTAACCTATTTCAGACGAGGCAAACGCCTCTAACGAGCATAGCGCAAACGGACAAACGAACTAGTCGAGTTTAATCACAACTTTTCCTTTTGCACGACCTGTTTCAACATAAGACATCGCTTCATTGACTTCCTCGAACGGAAAAACTTTATCAATAATTGGGCGGATTTTTCCTGCTTCAATTAAATTTGTTATTTCACCTAGCTGCTTTCCCTCTGCTCTCATGAACAGAAACTTGAAATCGACACCCAATTTTTTTGCTTTTTTTCTGACACGCATACTCAATAATCCTGTAAGCATTTGTATGTGCCAACCCAGACCAATTTGTCGGGCAAATTCAGGCGTTGGTGGACCAGTGAGCGATACCAATGTGCCACCTTGTTTGAGTACCAGTAAGGAACTTTCAAGCACTTTTGGATCTTTATTGCTATGCAAGACAACATCATAATCTTTGAGAATTGTAGCAAAATTTTCTTTTTTGTAATCAATCACCAGGTCAGCACCCAAACTCTTCACCAATTGAATATTTGTGCTGCTTGTAGTAGTGGCGACATATGCACCTAAGTGTTTTGCCAATTGAATCGCAAAAGTGCCAACACCACCGGAACCTGCCTGTATAAAAACCTTTTGCCCTTTTTTGAGTTTTGAGATTTCAACAAGTGCTTGCCAGGAAGTAAGTCCAACCAACGGAATTGAAGCAGCTTCCTCCATTGACAAGTTGTTTGGTTTTAAAGCCAGATCCATTTCATTGGGTGCCTGGGTTCAGGCGCAGGAAGCTATATTAATGTAATGCTTATTTTCAAAGAGATCTGAGTCGGTTATGGAGTTGTGAAAGGGATTTGGCAGCCGGAGTTTCATTCACTCATCAGATCTTGCAATGAATTGCCGGCTTTGTTGAAATGGATATTCAGCTAAATGCTACCTGGTACAAACAGCTTATGCGCTTTCTTTATTTCCTGGGTGGTAGTTTTACAAGACTTATAAACGGCTGTGACAAAAATGAGGGACACCCACTGTGTGAAACTGATTGTGTCCAAAACAAAAAAGCCGTTAAAATGGTGATCCAATCCATCTTAACGACTCTCTAAAAATTAACACTGAGAACCCTATAATTAGTTGTTACAATCTTTTTATTCTTCCTCTCTACCGCTGCTTCATTATTTAAGAGTCCTAAACTGTGCCATAAAGCTAACCTGCTGAATTTGAGTCATTTGCGGTTTTAGGCGGAGCGTCTTTTTCCGAATGCTGGACAGCGATTCTAATATCTGGAAGCTTGTCTCGTTTGAGAACGGCTATATGCGCTAAATTATTCAACTCACGCTGTCAAACACAACAGCAACCAGGCTTAAACCTAAACAGTGATGCCTGGCGCTCCCGATCCGGCTAGTTAAATAATTCCTGAAGTTTCACGCCAAATAAGTGAGCTGCATAAAAAATAACGATTAAACCTAAAATCACAAAGAATGGATGTCCAAAAGATACTGTTTGTGCGTTGGGATTTTCTTTTTCCATATGAGTGTGTATTTATCGATCAATATCGATAGCCAGCGTATTGTATTTAAAATAGATAATTGGTGGAATTCCGTCATAAATATAAAAGCCGCCCAACGAATCGATCACGCCAGCCCAGGATTGATTACTTGCTTAATTGCTAATTATTAAAAGTAAAAATAGCAGTGTTAGTTTACTGCTGATTTAGTTGTAAAGGCCTGGTTGGTCACAGTTTTTTATTGTTGTATGTCAACCGACAAAATAGCATAAGAAACTTTTACTACGCTGTTGACAACCTCCTTTGAAGCCGTAGTTCACTCCATGCGAAGGGTGTTCACTGGATTCGCTATAGCTGCTTTGATAGTTTGAAAGCTGAGTGTTATCAGCGCTGTGATCAATGTAGTAGTTCCGGCAATGACAAATACCCAACTGCTAATACTAATTCTATACGCGAACCCTTGCAGCCATTTGTTCATCAACCACCAGGCTACCGGAACCGCAATGACAGATGCAATTAAAACAAGCTTCATGAAGTCTTTGGTAAGCAGGTATGCGATCCTTTGCACGGAAGCGCCAAATACTTTACGGATGCCAACCTCTTTTTTTCGCTGCAATACATTGTAAGCCGACAGACCAATTAAACCAAAACAGGCAATGATGATAGCAACAGCGGCAAAAAAACCGAATGCTTTTCCATATTGTGTGTCTGCTTTATATTGCTTGTCAAAAGTTTCATCCAAAAAATAATAGCTGAAAGGATCATTTGGAAAAAACATATTCCATTTTGCTCTAAGCGCATTTATTGTATTTGGAACATTTCTGGATTCAATTTTTACAGAGTATACGTCGCGGGCATTTAAGCGCAGTAACATGAGCTGAGGTTCAATTATTTTATTTAAAGCCTCTGTGTGATAATCTTTTACCACGCCTATAACCGATCTGCCGCTGTCATTTCCTAATCTTTGGTTAATGGCTTCGTCCGCATTTTTAAACCCTAAGATTCTCAAGGCAGTTTCATTAAGAATAGCTGCATTGCTGTCTGATGGAAAGTCTATGGAAAAATTTCTTCCTGCAACCATTGTCATTCCATAAGCAGGAATAAAATCATGATCAATGCCTAAAAAATCGAGGTTTGCTTTTTTTGTTTTTGAAGCATTGGCTCGAGCCACCTCATTTGACCAATTGTTTTCTTTGCCCATTACGCTTGTGGAAACAGCAATATTTTTTACAGCAGGCAATTGCAACACTGCCTCCTTAAACGGCTTAAAATTGGATTGGTAACTTAGATCACTCACAGAACCGGCGCCTTCAAGAATAAGAGTTTGGTTTATATTTATCCCCAGCGGTTGTGAACGCATGTAAGTGACTTGTCGATACACAATGATCGTTCCTGCGATCAGTACGACCGAAGTAGCGAACTGAACAACAATAAGAATTTTACGAATCATCAATCCGCCCGGACTGTTTTTGAATATTCCTTTCAAAACGGTAACGGGTTTGAACCTGGATAAAATAATTGCGGGGTAAGCGCCCGATAAAAAAACTCCACCGACAAAGATGATGCTTAGCATGGTTACATAGCTGGTGTTGAGCTGAAAATGTTTGGGCATAACATCACTGAATAAAGTGCAGAACCATGGAGCTGCAATTAAAGCAACAAGTAATGCTAAAACCAGCGAAACAAGGTTGATTAAAATACTCTCCGCCAAAAACTGCATGATCAGGTATCCGCGTGTAGCGCCGATTGCTTTACGAACTCCTATCTCTTTAGCCCGCTCCATTGACCTGCCAGTTGAGAGGTTGATATAATTTAACCATGCAATACCAACTATCAGCATAGCAAGCAGGTATAAAAATGAAACAGCCTGATCATTACCATTTGCTTCCGCTTCCTGCATGTAATGGGAATGCAGGTGAATATCTTTTAAAGAAATCAGGAAGACTTCGTTGCGAGTTCTGTTATTCTTTTTCCATTCAAGCGTGTTTATATATCTGTCACAAAATGCAGGAAATTTGTTTTCCAGTTTTTTAAGGTCTGTTCCTTTTTTTAATAAGAGGTACGTGTAGAACTGGTACCATCCCCAACTTGTTTCTTCAGGCCTGCTCATATCGCCAAACTGCCTGCGGACAGTTCCAATGGTTGGGTAAGATATCAGGTAGTTAATAACCAGGTGTGAGTGAACAGGTGGAATAAATATACCTGTTACTTCAAAAGTTTGTACTGAAAATGGTGCACGATAGGTGAGTGTTTTGCCTATGGGATTTTCATTTCCAAAAAACTTTTCAGCCATACTTGCTGAAAGCATTATTTTGTTCAACCCGTTAAGTGCTGTTGCAGAATTGCCGTTGGTCACACTGATATTGAACATGGGAATAACGGACGGATCAGCATAATAGCCCTTATCCTCCCTGGATTTCACATTGCGCTCATCATTAGAGAGCAGCAGTTCGGTAACAGCCAGTCGGCAATAGCCTTCTATTTCGGGAAAATCTTTCTTCATCGCTGGTGCAAAAGCAGGATATACCGCAGCGGATTGCCATTCTAAATTTCCGTCCTGGTAATTATCAAGCCTTAAACGAACGACCTGGTCAGCGTTAGGATGGTTATCATAGCTTTTTTCGTATGATACATATTGAAAAATAAGCAGGCAACATGCAATGCCAATTGATAATCCAAGAACATTAAGAATGGAATATTCGCTGCGTTTCAGTAAGTTCCTTAAGGCAACCGTAAAATAACTTCGTATCATAATTCCTGAATTTCGACGGCGTGGTTTGTAAATTATTTACAACAACCGGTATTCCTTTAAAACTAGATCATTACGCTGCCCGTCATCATTTCTTTACATGTAATGCTGTATTATCTTGATAAAATGATGCTGAAGATGTTGGTGGTGAGCTAATTGAATACCAAATTGTGAAATAAATAATTCTGAAGTATACTGTTAAGAATGTGGTTTTCGATAGGGTAGGGTTCTCATTGATTTCAATGGTAAATGGACGAAAAATTTAATGGTCTGTTCTCAAGAATTGTTGCCACCAAATGTTTGTAGGCGAAAGGCAGTGGGTTCGTTGCTGGAAAAGTGCGATGCTGATGTTTATCAAGAATCGGATACTGTTTTTAAATTTCCCTCCTCGCATTACTTACTCCGTCGACGGCTGAATGACTTCTCGAATGGAAGCCCAACCAGAGGGACTGTTTTTATAACGTACATAGACTACCATGGCCCTGCCCTTAAAAAGAAACGGCTTACTTCCATCATGTGGTTTTCCCTCAATCGTAAAAAGAGAAATTTCTGTAGCAGTATTCCCATTTATTAAAAGACTTTCGACTTTATTTTCTGCAAACGTAAGTGCAAACTTTTCCAATGTTCCTTTCAAGTCGGCTTCAACAGCAGACCGCCCATTCAAAAATGTTTTGTAACCAAGTGCCTTCACTACTTCTGGGTGATGGTATGAAAGTATTGCCGGCACATCCCCTTTTGCAAATGAAGTTCTGATGCCAATGCTTGTATTTTCAAGCGCCTGGCGATCGTTAGCTGAACCAGGTGAAATTTTAGTTGTTGAGCAACCAAGCAGTAAAAATGCTGTCGCAATAGAAATGGTCAACGTTTTCATATACGCCAAATTTAATGTTCAATTGTTCAACTTCGCAAAGTGATACCGTGTTAATGATTCCAACAACGGTATCAATGACTGATCAGGTTTTCCATCAGCGACGAGCAGTTATTTGTTGCTGGGTAAGCCCCTTCGGATGGTAAACAAAAATGCAGTTGAAACTCATGTTCGGGGGAATAGAAATCCTCTCGTTTCCGAATTACACCTGCAATGTTGCTGACGTAGAGTTACCTGCTTCCCGCCGTATGGCGGCCATCCAATATTTTGTGTAGTGTATTTATAATGTTATTCTTCTTATGTTGTTCTTAATGAACTGATCAATTTTTTTGAATTCACTAGCCAGATCAATACTCAATAGATCATGGTCTGCGCTGTCAATTAAACTCAACTCTGAAGCAATTTTAAATTCTTTCAAAAGCGTATAAGCCTTCACAGATTGTTGATAGGGAATGATCTGATCTTTTTTGCCATGTACAAAAAAGGTCGGGACGGATGTTTTTGATATATTAAACAATGGACTTGCAATTTTGCATTTCTCAAATTCTTTAGTTACTGTATCGCCAATATACCAGGAAACCATCGTGCCGCCATTCATCTCTCCTAGGTCGGCTTTTAATACAGTTTCGTCAGTTAAGTCAATTATGCTACATAAAGAAATGCCCAACTTTATTTTCATATCAGTATTGTATTTATAAGCGTACAACAACGTGAGGTGCCCGCCCGGACTTGAGCAGAGTATTATTAATTGATCCTTATTAATGTCCCATTCAATTGACTTACTTAATATGAAATTGATTGCAGTATCAATGTCGTTAATTTGGGCTGGATGAATATTGTTCTCTTGCGTATGTGTAAGCCTGTAGTTGATGCATATGAAAGTGTAGCCGATTTTTTGAAAGTATTTCGCCCAATGAGTTGCTTCTGTTTTATCACCTGCATACCAGGCGCCACCATGAACGTAAATTATGGTCTTGCTATTTTTAGTGTCGCTACCAGGAAAATATATATCAAGACTTTGACTGGTGTTGAGTCCGTAGGCTACATTTTGAAGTAGTATTAAATTATTCTGTACCTGATGTTCTCGACCAGTATTTCTGTCAGCAAAAGTGCAACCGGCAAAAATGAATATGATATCGATTATTTTTTTCAAACTATAGTGTTACAATTAAAAACTGGCAGAGACTTACAACCGATTCTTCCTTGTAAAGTCCTGGCCTTTACCAATGCGATGTTCGTGCAATCTACTTCCCTGGCAATGGCAGCTTTTTATCAAAAAACTTTGATACGCTTGAAAATCTTGTACTGCGCCTCAACAACCGCCTGGTTAAACCCGTGGGCCGACTTCGGCAATAAAAGGTAATCTTTCACTGGCGCTTTCAGCAAATCGAAATAGTGTTTTGTTGATGCCGTTGGTGTCAGGATATCCTCTTCACCCTGTATGAAATAGACCGGTATTTTAAAGACTAAGTTGTTCTTTAGAAAATTGATCGAAGAGCGCATCGCCGCTACTCCCAACACGGTATCGCCAACAAAATTTACAAAAGAATAGTCGTCGCCGTCTCTACGGTTCCGATCATCTTTTGCGTTATCGTAGCCGGGTAATTCGACAAACCATTCATCGGGGGCTGGCGTAGCATTCTCTCTCTCATATTTCTTGACCACTTTCCATAACTGTCCTACGGTTTTGGCACGGCCATACGGTGGTTTTCCAATATTACCCAGCAGCTTTAAAGATTCTGTATCGTTTGATTTTACCGCCATTTGATACACCTTGTTATAAAGCAGTTCGTCACTTGCGGGCTTTACGATTTGAGAATGACCGACGTATGCAAAGAAGAGGTCGGGGCGTTTGGTAATCATTGTGACGCCCAAAGCAGATCCCCATGAGCTTCCGAATAAGATGATCTTTCTTTTTTTCAAATGCTGGATGAGGTACTCGGACAATGCTATACCATCATCCGCCATCTGATCAATGGTTAAGGGATGCGACTGGAGGTATTCCGGAGTCAGTTCATCCGGGGCAATTTCGCCGAAGGTTCTTCCCGCACCACGCTGATCCCACTGAACGATGATAAAATCTTTCTCCCATCCCTTGTAGATATGATCTGCATAAGGACTCAGGACACTTCCGGGACCACCATGCAGAAACAAGATCACCGGCTTCGACCGATCTCCTTTGACGGTTACCCATTGTTTTATCCCGTTGATCACCAAAAACGACTCCTCCAAAATACTTCTGGTTGCTACGCTGTCAACAGGCGGGCTGTGCAACCTGGTGTTTTGGGCATGGACAGCCGGACTCAATAAAAGCTGTAAAAACAGGAAAGCTAATAAGGTCGCAGGTGACATTTTTTGTTTAACCATGACGAACATCGATTGAGGCACTTTTGTAAAAGCTATTTAATTTCTCTTGAATTTTTAAGCCGCCAGATTACGTTGCCATCCAACCGCTCCAGCTTGGCGGTGGCATTTATTTTTCGTCCGGCCCGGCCGTGGCTATGAGTGAAGATACAAATACTCAATGTGTAGGCTATGCCGGGGATTAGACGTTTCTCGATCCGGAAGTTGCGTAGCGTTGCTTCCTAATTATTCCTGGCTCGCTTGCCACACCCGACAACGCGATGATGAAGCATACCCGCCTGGATCGGAAGTACCAAAGTACCTACACAGATTCACAAGTGTGATTGTCCTTAAAGGAAATCTTTGTGAGAACGGCGCAGTCATCAAGCCATCGGCGGCCACGGTACCGCTTATGCAACACAAACGAAAAGCAGTGGTGTTTGAAAACATCGATGATTACAAAATCCGCATTGATAATCCTGACTTAGTCGTAGATGAGAAAAGTATTTTGATTCTAAAAAAACTTTGGACCAAAAGGCTATCCCGGCATGCCTGAAGTTGGCAATATGGGATTACCTTCAAAGCTACTTGCATAAGGTGTAAGCGATATGCTGCGTATATCTGTTGTCGCATTGAGCGGAACAAGATTCGGAACGGTCATTCTTCATGTGTATCCGGAAGCAGCGGATGGTGGTATCCTGGGGATTGTGCAGGAGGGAGATGAAATCACCCTGGACGTTAACAAACGGTTGTTGCAGCTAAACATTTCAGCCGAAGAAATTGCATCAGGAAAAAGAAAGCGCAGCCAGCGGATATGATCGCAACCAGGGGATATGTTTAGCTTTATCAGAAGCAAGTGCAAGGCGCACACCTGGGTGCCGGCCTGGACTTCCTTCGTGGCAGTTCCGGCAGCAAGGTGACAAAAGACTCGCATTAAAATATACCTGGCCTGGAAAATTTGACCTAAGAAGAAACGTAACATGAATTCAACAATCAATGCTGCAAATCATTCCTATGAGGTAGTTGTCCCTCACAGTTCTCTTTTAGGAGAAGGGCCAGTGTGGGATAAAATAAATGGTTCCATCGTTTGGGTGGACATTTTGAATGGAAACATTCATGAATTTTCGACGGCAACAAATAAGTACAAAAAGATAAAAGTGAAAGCCATGGTAGGTGCGGTGGCCCTTTGTACGAATGGGCAGTTGTTGGCTGCTTTGAAAACGGGGTTGGCGTTTGTGAAAAGAGCCAATGGAACAGTTAAGATGATGCATCATCCGGAAGTTCATCTACCTGGAAATCGTTTCAACGATGGTAAGTGCGACCCGGCCGGCCGTTTCTGGATAGGCACAATGGCCCTTTCAGAAAAACAAAAAGCGGGCAGTGTTTACGTGATAGAAAAAGACTTTTCTCATTCAACAAAAATAAAAGACGTCTCCCTTTCCAATGGCATGGCCTGGAGTCCCGATCATAAAACTTTTTACTTCATCGATACACCGACTTTTGAAATCGTGGCTTACGACTATGACATCGAAACGGGAAACATTTCCAATAAACGGGTGGCTTTAACGATCCCGAAGAAAGAGGGTTTTCCAGATGGAATGACCATCGACACAGAAGGTATGCTTTGGATCGCACATTGGGATGGCTGGCAAGTTGCCCGCTGGGATCCGCATACGGGAAAAAAGCTGTTGCATATTTCCTTGCCGGCTGCACGCATTACCTCTTGCACTTTTGGAGGAGATGATCTGCAGGACTTGTACATAACTTCCGCCAGCATCGGGCTTACTCAAACCCAACATGAGCAACAGCCGCTGGCCGGTTCCCTCTTCGTTGTGAAGAATTGTGGTTTCCAGGGTATGGAGACCATCGCATTTGATTATCAAAAAGTAGAATAATAAGGATATGAAATTATTGCGTTTCGGAGATCGGGATAATGAAAAGCCAGGAGTATTAATAAATGAAAAGCGCAAAGACTTGAAGCCTGCGCAATATTTAAAAGATGGAGATGTGGTGGAGTTGAGCATTGAGGGTTTAGGCAACCAGCAACGACTTTGTATAAACGCTTAATTGAAAACATAATAAACGAAAAATATGAAAAGATTTCAAAGCCAGGTGGCGGTTATTTCCGGAGCTGCGGACGGGTTGGGAAAAAGCATTGCCAATAGAATTGCCGCCGAAGGCGGAACTGTTGCTTTGTTAGATCTTAACAAGCAGCTGCTCGATAAAACAGTTAACGAATTCAAAAGCCTGGGCTTTGAGGCCTCCGGTTATGTAGTGGACATCTCATCGGAAGAAATGGTGCGTCAAAGTTTTGAGCAGGTAGAAGCTGCCTACGGCAAGATCGATATCGTGGTTAATTCAGCCGGCATCGTGGGGCCCACGGGCACGAAGATCACCGACTACCCGACCGATGCATTTGATCAAATTTATGCGGTCAACCTGCGTGGCACCTTCCTCGTGGCGAAATATGCCTTGAAGGCCATGGAAAAAAATAATTACGGCCGCATTTTATTGATTGCCTCCATTGCCGGCAAGGAAGGCAATCCGGGCATGGTAGGTTACTCGGCTACCAAGTCTGGTGTCATTGGACTTGTGAAAGGCATTGGGAAGGAATATGCTGAAACAGGCATTACCATCAACGGTCTTGCGCCGGCTGTTATAAAAACAGCTTTCAACGACAGCACGGCTCCTGAGCAATTGGCTTACATGACGGCGAAGATTCCAATGAAGCGCCTGGGAACAGTAGAGGAAGTTGCAGCCATGACTACCTGGATTGTTTCAAAGGAGTGCAGTTTCTCTACAGGGTTTGTATTTGATATGTCTGGCGGCAGGGCAACATATTGATATCGAAAAGCAGTTTTCAAATCAGCTGATTTTCATCTTTCAAAAACGATTGTGCCATGTGAAAAAGGCTCATCATTCCGGGCGGGTCATCGGGCATCGGTAAAGCGGTTGCCGAACGATTTGCCAAACAAAGTTGGTGGGTTTTTCCAGGCAGAAGTATCCGCATTCTGGAGTTGAACGAAAAGAAGTGAAAGCGCGGCCACGTCAGCAAAACCTTGTCACCAATATTGTAATAAAAAATAGTTTCTACAATTGTATTCGAACCCCCTGTTTCCAGCGATGGCTCGTCAGTCGCAGGCTTAATATAAAAATTATGAAAAAGCTTTTCTTCCTCTTTGTTTTAATTTCTTTCGGGCAATTCTTATATGCACAACAATCTATTACAAAGGAGTTGCTATTCGGTGTTGCATACTACGATGAGTACATGCCGTATGAGCGATTGGACAAAGACATCCAGATGATGAAGGACGCCGGCATCAACGTGGTTCGCATTGCTGAATCAACCTGGAGTACTGTCGAGCCGCAGGATGGTGTGTATGACTTTACGAAGATTGACCGGGTATTGAATGCCATGCACAAAGCCGGCATTCATGTAATTGTCGGCACACCAACGTATGCCATTCCAACCTGGTTGGCGCGCAAGTACCCGGATGTGTTGGTGGTTACAGCACAAGGTCAGCGGCAGTATGGAGTTCGGCAAAACATGGACATCACCAACAAGCATTTTCTTACGCATGCGGAACGGGTGATTCGAAAAATAATGGAACATGTAAAAGATCATCCGGGTATCATTGGTTACCAGGTAGACAATGAAACAAAAGCCTACAGCACGGCAGGGCCGGAGGTGCAAAAGCAATTTGTCGGGTACATGAAGAAAAAATTTGTTACGCTGGACAGCATCAACCGGGCTTTTGGTCTTGACTACTGGAGCAGCAGGATCAATACCTGGGAAGATTTTCCTTCAATGATCGGTTCTATCAACGGCAGTCAAAATGCTGAGTTTGCCAAATTCCAACGAAAACTGGTAACTGATTATCTCGCCTGGCAGGCGGCTATTGTAAACGAATACAAAAAGCCCGGGCAATTCGTCACTCAAAACTTTGATCTTGATTGGCGGGGCTATTCATATGGCATACAACCTGACGTGGACCATTTTGCGGCTGCAAAATCGATGGACGTTTCTGGTGTAGATATTTATCATCCAACACAGGATAACCTGACCGGTATTGAGATCTCAATCGGAGGTGATGTGGCCCGTTCCATGAAAGGAGGAAAAAACTACTTGGTGATTGAAACCCAGGCGCAGGGCTTCCCGGAATGGGTTCCGTTTCCCGGCCAGTTGAGGTTGCAGGCATTCAGTCATTTAGCCTCAGGGGCGCACATGCTTGAATACTGGCATTGGCATTCTATTCACAATTCGGCCGAAACTTATTGGAAGGGTCTCCTGAGCCACGACTTTCAACCCAATCCCACTTATGAAGAAGCAAAGAGCATTGGCAAAGATTTTCAGCGACTGAGCCCACAACTTGTTGATCTAAAAAAACATAACAAGGCCGCCATTCTTTTCAGTAACGAAGCGCTGTCAGCATTTAATGCATTTCGATTTGGTATGGGCGGTAGCAGGGAAACTTATAATGATATTCTGCGGCCATATTATGATGCCTTATACAGGATGAATGTCGGCGTTGATTTCGTGGACCCTTCGAGTAGTAACATTGAAGATTACCAGCTGCTCGTGGTGCCTTTGTTGTACGCTGCACCCGATAGCTTACTGCACCGATTAAATCGTTTTGTGAAGAATGGCGGGCACATTGTGTACACTTTTAAAAGCGGCTTCACCGACCAGAATGTGAAAGTGCGAACAACTACACAACCCGGAATAATCAGCGAAGCTTGTGGTATTACTTACAGCCAGTTTACGCTCCCTCAGAATGTATCACTTAAAGGTGATCCCTTTGGTGTGGGCAGCGACAACAAAGTAACTGCATGGATGGAATTCCTTACTCCAACTACAGCCAAGGTGCTTGCCACATACGACCACCCGGTGTGGGGCGAGTATGCTGCCATAACACAAAATAATTACGGCAAAGGCATTGCAACCTACGTGGGCTGCATGACGAGTAACGCCGTTACGGACAAAATTTTGGCGGATGCCGTGAAAAAAGCCGGCCTGTGGGGTGAAGCGCAAACCCTGCACTATCCCATCATTACAAAAAAGGGAGTGAACCACGGAGGCAAAACAGTCCGGTATCTTTTCAACTTTTCGGCAAAACCCGCCAAGGTCAATTATGTTTTCGCTAATGGCCGTGAGTTGCTGTCAGGTAAAACTGTTAGCAAAACCAGTGCGTTGGAAATGGAACCCTGGGGTGTGAAGATTATTGAAGAGCAATAAGCAGTGGCTAGCATTTTTTAATATGAAATTCTTTGCAAAGGATGCGGCAAGCATTTTTCGATGCACAAATTAGAAAGTCCATCAAACTTGCTGCTGTTTATTAGCGGCATCCAGGGCAAACGGGTAGGTTTCTATTTACACCTTATCAAATCAAAACCATTATGCTTAATTTATCACTGATTCTCCAGGAAGGTGCAAAAAAATATCCTTCAAAAATTGCCTTTAGCTTTAAGGATGAGCACTTCTCATACACTCAAATAAATGAAGCTGCTGATCAGGTTGCAAATGGTCTGAAATCTATTGGAATTAATGCAGGAGATAAGGTTGCCCTCACCTGTCCTAACATTCCCGCCTTCCCGATTATTTATTACGGTGTTATAAAATTAGGGGCAGTCCTTGTACCATTAAGTGTGCTACTTAAAACAGAGGAGATTTTATATCAATTAAAGGATTGTGATGCGAAGGCTTATTTCTGTTATACCGGCACCACTGAACTGCCGATGGGCCAACTCGGATACACTGCTTTTAAAGAGGCGAAACAGTGTGATCATTTCTTTATGATCATGCCCGATACGGCCATGCCATCTTCTATTCCTGGAACGCAGACCTTAGCCGATCTTTTAAATGGGCAACCAGCACAGTTTGAAATCTGTCAAACCAAAGCGGAAGATACCTGCATCATCATCTATACATCTGGTACCACCGGATATCCAAAAGGGGCTGAACTAACGCACTCCAATTTGTTTTTTAACATGCTTGTTGCAACCGAACTTCTGGATAATGTTTTGGAAGACGTAACATTGATAGCCCTGCCGCTTTTTCATATTTTCGGGATGACGGTACTGATGAATGCCGGCATTTACAAAGCCAACAACAATGTATTGCTTGACCGTTTTACTGCTGAGCAGGCTTTCGACGCAATGCAAAAAAATGCAGTGACCATTTTTGCCGGCGTGCCTACCATGTATTGGGCGCTGTTAAATTGCACAAGCGTCTTCTATGATTATAAGCTTATTTCTAAAACCTTAAAGACCTGTTTATCCGGGGGAGCCTCTCTTCCTGTCAAATTGTTAGAAGATTTTGAAAGCCGCTTTGGGGTGGAAATCTGGGAAGGCTATGGCATGTCAGAAGGTTCGCCAATAGTCACTTTTAATCATAGGTCGGTGGGAAGAAAACCAGGTTCGATCGGGAAGGCAGTTTGGGGTGTTGAGGTAAAGTTGGTTAACGAGGATAACAATGAGGTTGCTGTGGGTGAAAAAGGAGAGCTCTTATTCAGGGGGCATAATGTGATGAGCGGGTATTATAATAAGGCCGAAGCAACTGCCAAAGCCTTGCAAAATGGATGGATGCATTCTGGTGATATTGCAGTACAGGACGAGGATGGTTTTTATTATATTGTTGATAGAATAAAGGATATGATCATTCGTGCTGGCTTCAAAGTTTATCCACGTGAAATTGAAGAAATGATGATGAAACATGAAGCCGTTTCACTGGTTGCGGTGATTGGAATTCCTGACAAGGAATTAAGCGAAGAAGTAAAGGCTTATGTAGTGCTGAAAGAAAATCATGTTGTTTCAGAAGAGGCATTAATAAAATGGACAAAAGAAAATTTAGCTGCATATAAATATCCACGACATATTGAATTTATCTCCGCGATGCCCATGAGTGCTACTGGCAAGATTTTAAAAAGGGAATTGCGGAAATGATGAAATATACCCAGGTTGATGTCATTCCTGAAAACCAATAGTTTGATCATTCGAGTTAAAAACCGGAACGACCAGGAGTTGGGCAAAAGATGCAGCAGGTACAGATTACACCGGGTTTAAAAATCGCTATGGAAAAATTATTTTCTATCATGGGTGGAACGATCTGGCTCTTTCCGCATACGCAACCATCGAGCATTATGAAGCGAAATTGAAAAGCGACAAGAATGCACCTGCTTATGCAAGATTGTTTCTCCTTCCGGGAGTTTTGCATTGCGGAGGTGGTTAGGGGATGTGACAACGTGGATTGGGTTTCTTTAATTATTGACTGGGTAGAGCAATCGAAGGTGCCCACTGAAGTAGTTGCTTCAATAACAGACCAGGGAAAGATCATCACAAAGACTAATTATCCTTCCCCAAGCAGTAAGTTAATTATTGAACGAGCTGTAGATGATTCAACGGTTCAACATGGTAAAGTTGAATCATCATAAAGAGGGGAGAACAAGCCCTTGCTTAAAGTTGTTCCATTTTTATTTTAATGGCTGATATTTTAGCATTTTTATCTCACGACGTTTTTATAGGGGGTACTAATCATGCGAGGCTGGTTGCTTTATTAGATGCTTGATTTCTTTTTCAAAAAACTCACCTCCCCGCCTACAAATCAGAGCAATGCTTGAAGATCTTTTCAATACTATTGACGCGAACGTGCAGCATCATTTACTTCCTGGTAATAACCTTCCACTTTCCAACAAAGTCCGCTGAGAGGAATAAGAATTGAATTAAGTTTTAAGGCAGCTTAACCAGCTTAACCATCCTCTTTTGATTGCCTTGCATTATTTCCGCAAAATAAATTCCACTGTGATAAGAACTGCCTATTTGTATTTGGCCATTGGCTGGTAAATTATTTTTTCTTTCAATGGCCGTTCCCAGTTCATTTACTACCCGCAACGAAAGTCTTTCGCTGCTGTTGCTGCTTGTTTGAAGGGTAAAATAATTACTTGCGGGATTAGCAAATACTTTCACCTGCAAATCATCCCTTTCGCCTTCGGCTGCAACAGATGGCTTGTGGTGGCCCTGGTTTGGCGGAACGGTTACTGTTACAGTTTGCCTGCCTGTGTTACCCGAACCATCTTTGGCATTTATTGTAATGGTATAGATCCTGCCGCTGCTCAACCCATTGCGTTCGGCTCTAAGTTTAACCAGGTGGGGATTGATTATTTGCCAGTCGGATTGCATGATACCTCCGCCCCTTCCTGTTTGAGGTTCATTACTTTTTACGGATAAGCTAATCGTAACACCATCACAATTGTCTTTGAAATCATAATTTACTACAACGTCCCGCATCTTATGGTTGGGCGGCCATAAAATAGTTGGAGTTACAGATGCATTTGTTATGATGGGTGGTTCTGTGTCTGCAACGGTTACGTTGAAACTACAGGTTTGTGCCGGACTCCCAACAACGGAATAGGTTACCATAGTAACGCCCTTGTTAAACATGAGACCGCTTACGCTTCCAATACCGTTTCCGGTTGTTGCGCCGGAGAGCACGTAATCCACTTTCGTATCATCCGGAGAGGGTGCTGTAAATGGCCCTATCTCTTCCACGATCGCGGTGCATACTCCCGGGTCGGTGTAAACGCTTTTTCCACCAGGGCATTGCAGGGTAACAGGTGGTGTGCCCTCATCTTCCAGGATATACATTGCCGCCACATAGTCTCCAATTACGTACAGTCGCTTTCCGTATACGGTCATTTGGACCAGATGAAGGTCGGTGTCAGGCAAACCTGTTGTTTGTTTTCCATCCCCATCAAAGGCAGGATCGAGTACACCATCGGCCGTATAAGCTGCAATCGCAAATTCATTTTTGCCAGTAATTGCATTAAGCATGGTACCACCTACTATGATCCTTTCTCCCTGGAATACAATAGAATTTACAGTGAGTGAACTACTGCCTGCAAAATCAGCAATGTGCTGGCCATTGGTATTCAGGTTAATATCAGGTGAACCATCCGGGTTGTAGCCACGCAGCACAAATCCATGGTTACCTGTACCTGCATTATACACAGCGGAGGGAATCACAAGCCTGCCGTTGTGAGCGCCCATTATTGTAGCATTGTCAGCTATTCTCCCGTTCACCCCATAAGATGGGTCATCCAGCTTTTCTATATAGTTTTCATCATAAGGAAACGGGTCATTAGTTAAGTAAAGATGGACATCCTTAGATACATAAATATTTGATTGGTCAAGGGCAACGGCATAGTTAAAATGCGAAGCCTGGGGGTCATACTCAGAATACGGAAAATAAACATTGCTTATCCGGCGGCCACTGGGGTTGCCCGAAATGTCAAATATATCTGCATAATGAAAGGTATACTGGTACCCGGTACTTCCCTTTACTACAATAATATCCTCATTTAAAGTAAGTGATTCAGGACTCTGAAACCAAGCCTCACTGTGTAAAGAGAACCCGGTGCCATTGAAGGAAGGGTCGAGTGACCCATTGGTATCAAATCGAAAAAGAACCTGGTCAAATCGCCGCTCCTCGGCGCCATACTGGTTATAAACGGTGGTCACCATAATAACCTTACCATCTTTTTGAATACCTAGCAACAGGTAATTACCACTACTATATACCGGCTCCGAAGAGCCAGCCGTTCCGTAGGAGACATCCACTGCCCCGGAACTTAGATGTTTGATGAGGGTAAAATAAGAGGTGTTGTAACCATCCTGACTACCGATATCGCCAAGGGTGTAGTAAGTGTTGTCTGGCGCTGTTAGTACGGTACCAACCGGGTAGATTTGAATGCCGTTTGTTCCAAATGCAGGATCAAGACTGCCCACCTGTGCACCGGCATTGATAAAATACCAACTGCACAAAAAAAGTAGCAATAACTTTTTCATTGTAAAACTTTTATAAATGATTGTTAGAAATACCGTGATTGAATTCTTCGTGGCAGTGGAGGACAAAATTTTAGAAGGATATTTCTATAAGATCAGGTCATGGAACCTGGAATGAAGACGCAGGTTTATTGAAGAGAAAATATATTTTTAAAGCGGAAGATGACTTAAATATACAATTCCGACCCGACAATTTTTTTGCATATTATTCACACCCGTGAGTGGAGATGTACTGTTGGACTTAACAGGTGAGGAAAGTAAACTTTTCGTGAAAGTATCTAATGAAGACAAAAGCTAGATACAAACTGTACCGTCAAAAAGTGGAAGCTTTTATAGGGATAATCGAATAGGTACAGCCGAAAACCCGGACTGGTAATAATTTTCAGCCGATGTTACAATGCCTGTTCCGGGCTTTTGCTGTTCCGGTATGACCCGCGGTTTATTTCCATTTCCAATTTAATTCTGTGACAAACGGGACATTCAATTGATCTGAAAGTTTTTGTAATTCCAATCTTACGTGGTCAAAGTTTTGAACACGTAACTTAGGGATGATCAGGCTTCCACCAACTTTCAGTTTCAAATATATATAACTACCGGTTTCAACAATTTCTTCGATTTGCGTCAATTTTATTTTTGATTCCCCGGTAGTATCAAACGTCTCAATATTTTCCTCACTAAATATTACAATTGAATTTTCATTCAAGCGATCTTTATAATGCTCAGAAATGAATTTTTTATAATGACTTTTATAATAAGATCTTAAATAGACTGGATATAGGACTAAGGATAGAACTCCTGCGGCAATGAAATAATATTTTAGTATGCTATTTCCACTCGTGAAAAAAAGGAAGGCCAAACAGAAAAAAGCAAGGGTTACAATGATCCAGCTTCTTAACCGCTTCTTCTTTATTCTTTCGGATTTTGATGCTATAAAAAGTTGGTGCTGTAAGAAGTCGTCCTCAGTCAAACTGTATGCTAATTTCATAGATATCCTCCAGCGGTTGTTTTTTAATTACGAAGCCTATAGCCCGTTTAAAATTCCTGTTAAGGGTTTTCATGGAACATAGACCAGTTGATGATCCAGGTGGGCTTTGATGCAAAATTACAAACCAGGCGGTCCAGCTTAAGCCCATGCTGATGGTGATCTACAGCTAAGGTAAAATGTCCGGTACTGACTTTTTCCAATGCATTTTACCAGCCTGGCATTTTTGTTTTTTCTCAACCTCCAGCTATTTTGCCCTGCAGGAACATTCGTGGTGTTCGCTTATGTATTTGATTGATTCCTCGCATATCACTTTCAATGCCGAAATATTGATGTCAGCAAGTTTTTTTACATAAACACAAGCCTTGCTCATTTTGAATTTTCCGAGCCCGGCTAGGGCTAATTTGCTTTTTTCGGTATCAGAATATACATAGAGTGTCAGTGCTGCTTTTCTTGGTGAAAATGCAATCACTGGTGCATCTCCCTCATGACCGCTTGCATATTTATAATGATAATTACCAAAACCAATTATGCTCGGTCCCCACATTTTTGGTTCAGCGTCAGACCACTTTTGCATAAGTTCTATAAGGCGATAGCTGTCCGCCTTTTTTGGTTCGTTGTCAACGTATGCGTTTATAAAATCGGATACGTCTTGTTCAGTGCAGGTTGTTTTTGCTTTTGCCATTTGCAAATATTTTTTACACTATGTAAATTCAGAATGGTAAATGTCGTCTACCATTGCCGCAATATTTGACATAGGCGAGGGACTATGAATCTGAGCTTGAACCTTTATGTCCAATGCAAGTGATTGACAACGAATATTACAACGCTTAAATAAACATCGGTCGGAGAGGGTTTGCTTCCAAACTCAGGCTGATATTGAATTATAGTTGAAGTTAGAAAAAAGGCATCCTTTTTTGAGTGCGCAGCGCTAGCTAAAGTACTTGCTCTAACGGGTACGAGTCTAACTATCCTGATTATTTCAGTTCGACTATTTTAGAAACGTTCCGAATCGCTCAAAATGGCAGGTATACCCGTTAGGAATCCGAAGCAGGTAATCCTGGTGCTCTGGTTCTGCAGGCCAAAATGTACTGATAGGTTCTAATGTAGTTACTACTTTACCGCTCCATCTTTTAGAGTCATTAACTATTTGAATAACTTCTTCAGCTACTTTTCGTTCTTCTTCATCCTGGATAAAAATGGCAGAACGGTAGCTGGACCCTCTGTCATTGCCCTGCCTGTCGACTGTTGATGGATCATGAATCCTATAAAAGAAATCGAGGATTTCTCTAAAACTGATTTTAGTAGGATCATAGGTCAACTCAATTCCTTCAGCATGGCCAGGATGATTTCTATAAGTTGGGTTTTCATTTTCACCACCTATATATCCGACTTCTGAATCAATTATTCCCGGTAGCTTTCTAAAGAGATCTTCCATTCCCCAAAAGCAACCACCTGCGATATATGCTTTTTTATAATTTTCCATTTTGCTTTAATTTTTTGAACAGCACTTATTTAATTTACTTATCCTTCTAAAACTATTCCAAATTTTTCATCATCCATCATTTAGATCAACATTAATTCCATTTTATCAATCAGGAATCTGCAAATAATATTAATTCTGTTTGAAAAGTATATTGTCGTTTTTCCGGCATTTCCACTAAGGTTTTGCATAGCACTGGTTGGAAGACTTGAAACAAAACTTACCGGCTGTTATGTTGACTGAATCGTGAAAATGGAAGTAAGTGGATGACCTGTTTATGCCTATGTAACGTACGGGAATAAGTAGAATTTCGACCGGTTCAGGAGCAACTTTTCATCGCCTGCCTATTGGGACACTTTAGCAAGCATTTATTGTTTCGAGTGATGTACAGATGACAGCCCCTTGGCGACTGCTTCTGTTGCAGAATGCACATGCAACTTTTCATAGATTTTTTTCAAGTGAGAATTTACGGTATGAAAGCTGATGCCACCCGCGTCAGCGATCATTTTATAGCTCATCCCTTTTCCAAGCATTGATAAAATTTCAATTTCCCTTTCTGTAAGGTTAAATTGATTGACCTGTTTATCTGAAGACTGGTTTGCAAACATGTGCAGCACTTTGCGGGCTACAGAAGAAGTCATGGGCGCACCGCCATCCAGAACGTCCCTGATCCCATCAAGAAGTTTTTCAGGTTTTGTTTTCTTTAGAAAATACCCGTGAGCGCCGGCATGGATGGCTGAAAAAATTTTTTCCTCATCCTCGAAGACAGTTTGCATTATGATAAAAACTTCCGGGGATTGTTTTCTGATTCGTTTCAAGCCTTCGATACCATTGGTGCCTGGCATGTCAATGTCCATTAGCACAACATCAGGCTCCATCAACAAAATGTCTTCTTCTACATGATTACAATTTTCGCGTGCACCTACAAACTCAAGATCATCCGAGCTTTCAATCAGCAGTTGTAATGCTTCCTGGCGGCCGCGATTGTCATCGAAGACTAAGATTTTTATTGGCATCGTGTAAAAATATTGTAACTATTTGGAAGGAGCTACCCCTAATATTAGGTAAGCAAGTATTTGAACTTCGTAAAATACTAAATGGATAAAGCCGCTACACTTTAAAGCTGAGTTGCAGGGTAGTGCCTTGTCCCAGCTTACTGTCGACGGTAAAAGTTCCATTTAAAAGTTCTGCACGCTTCTTCATATTGAACAGCCCGTTTCCTGTACTGGTTTTGGCCAGATCAAATCCTTTTCCATTATCCCGGATGATTAACGTTACGTTATTGTGATGTAGCCGCATATTAACCCACACATTTTTACAACCTGCATATTTAGCCAGGTTATTGATGGCTTCTTTGTAAATCAGGTAAAAATTCTTCCTTTCTTCCATATTAAGCTTTACGTCGTTAAGGCTTTCATCTAAATCCATGTGTAACGCACAGTCGGAGGTTTCGGCAAGTTCCGCGGCAAGTGTGCGCATGCGCACGATGATATTTTCGAAACGATCATTGCGGGTATTGATCATCCAGACAATATCATTCATTGCTTCCATTGACTGCTGGGTGTAGTCCGATATTTTCTGGAGGAGTGGTGCCGTTTGATCATTCGCTGCTTTTTGTTGCGCCACATTGCTAAATATGTAGATGTTGCTGAGGTTGGAACCCACCTCATCGTGCAGGTCACTCGCTATCCTGTCGCGTATAGATTGTAGCTTCAAGGCCTGCCTCAGCCGAAATTGATAAAAACCATACACGGCTGATACAACAGCCAGCGCCAGTAATGTTCTAAACCACCAGGTCATGTACCAGGGCGGAAGAATAATTACCTTGACAAATGTTTCCTTTTCATTCCAAAAATCATCGTTGTTGCTCCCTTTTACCTTAAACGTGTAGGTGCCGGGGTCGAGATTGGTGTAGTTAGCGCTATAGGTATTGCCGGAGTTGATCCAGTCTTTGTCGAAGCCTTCCAGTTTATAGCGGTATAAGTTTTTTTCAGGGTATGTAAAATCCAGCGAAGCGAATTCAAAGGAGATGAAGTTTTCCTTGAAGGGAAGCGTGAGTTTTTCAGTGAGGTACATCGATTTTGACAGAGGTGATCCTGCTGCTTGCACCGGCACCGGCTGATTACGTATTTTTAAAGCGGTGATTACGACCTGGGGCCTTGTTGTGTTTCTTAAAATTTCCCTGGGGTAGAAAAAATTGAAGCCATTCACTCCACCAAAAAAAAGACAGCCATCCCTGGTGCGACAATAGGATCCCCTGTTAAATTCGTTGCTTTGTAACCCGTCCTTGTAATCGAAGTTTCTGAATGTGCGCTTCGTTGGATTGAAGGAAGATATCCCTTTATTGGTACTCATCCAGAGGTTGCCTTCATCGTCGGGAAGTACGCCATAAATTACATTATTGGGTAAGCCGTCTTTTGTTGAAAAGGAAACGCATTTACCCGTCTCCATGTCCATCCGATTCAAGCCACCACCACCCGTGCCCACCCACAGGTACCGGGTTGGTTGCGCAGGATCAAGGCATAGGCTGAATACGGCATTGCTACTTATAGACGCCGGGTCTCCGGACCTGTTGTTATACAGCGTCCATTGTTTTTTCGCGAGGCTGAATCGGATTAGTCCCCGCGCAGTTCCCAACCAGATATGGCCGCTTGAATCAGTGAGCTTACACTGGATTAACTCGGTATATTCAGAACTATTTGCAACCGGTAAATCGTAGTAAGTATTTTGTTTCGATAATTTATCATGATAGCGTAATTTATCACGCTCAGCAAACCAGTCACCGTGGTTACCTGTAACGATCGGCAATGATAAAAAGCTTTCTAAATAATTCAATTCTTTACTTTTCTCTTTGGGAAAAACCTTCAGCGTACCGGTTGACCTGTCAAAGAGTTCTCTCACGACCATACCATTTCCCACGATGATCTTACCATCCGTTATTTCTTTTATTGAGTAGTTGGAAGAGTTGCCTGTATGATGGAATAATTCCGAACGTGTATTCCGTTTTAAAATACCATAGCCGGCGGTACCTATCCAAAGGAGTCCGCTGCGATCAATGAATGTGCTATATGTACTATTTAGGTTGGGGGACACAGAGTTTTTAAACTGTGTTGCATGTTCGATCTGGCCGGTATGTATGTCAAATGATGAAAGGCTGCTTGGATCAGAAAACCAGACGATACCTGATTTGTCTAAGGTTGCCCGCATGGGTGCATCAAAGTATTTGAAAATGCCATTTTTAAATACCTTCTCCAGTGAACCTGTTTTTTCAGCGTAACAATGAACGCCTTCATCATGAAAGACATAAAATTTTCCTTTGTCTTTATCTTCCAGTAATTCTACAATCCTAAAGAACGGGTTTCCAAAATCGCTTATTATTTGCAAGGTATCTTTCAATTTCAGGAACACAGTCCAGTTTTCATTGACCTCATCTTCGAGCCTATACAAAATTCCGTCGCTACCACTCGCATAATAAATTTTGCCGCTTTTTGTAATTGATAAAAGTGAAGAGCTGGACCCGGGAGGTACTTTCACATGATGAAACGAAAAATTTTTAGGAGAAGGTTTGATTTGTTTATTGATGATGATCTTGTCCAACTTGTCACCAACATTCACCCATATATTTCCATGCAGATCCTCTGCAATAGACTTGACAGATCCTTCGGATAAAGCGTTGTTTGGGTTTCCCTCTTGCTGGTTTACATGGATAAAAGTTTCCGTTTCACGATCAAACAGGTCTAAGCCTCCTGAAATAGTGCCGAGCCAAAGCCGGCCCTGGGAATCTTCAAAAAATGACTGTACATAACTTTTCGTTATAGATGTTTTCTGTTGCGGGTCATGTCGATAAACGGTAAACTTGTAACCATCATATCGATTTAGGCCATCCAGGGTAGCAAACCACATAAAGCCATACCTGTCCTGGAACATACGAACGACCATGCCTTGTGAAAGACCGTCATTAATGGTAAGTGCATTAAAGGCGAAGGGTTTGCTGGCAGTCTGTGCAGCGACATCAGTATAGTGCAACACACAACAGAGAAGAAGAAGGAGATATTTGCGTAACAGACAGTTGTTTTTAAATTGATGGAACTTGATGTGCAGGCTCTACATTTCGGATAAAAATTTTTTTTTCGGGCAATTAAAATACTGATACTTTTTTCAGTGTTGCAATTTTTATCATTGACTGCGTCAATCCCGGCAGGCCCAACTGGTCTATTCTATCTACGCTTCCTGTACCCAAAAGAAATGAGCTGATTTACAGGATATCATTTTCGACCGTAGAACCAGGTTTAATAAAAGAAACAACAGCTCAAATATGGGGCTTTTCAATTACTTTTTTGACAACGAAGAAGCCGCCCCCTAATATTAGGGATTGTTTGCCCTCATTTATCCACTCACCTTCACCACCTGCTTTTTGATTTAACGTGTTGTGCCCAGGGTTGTGCAAAAACCCTATCTCATGCCGCCGCTATTTAACAGCAGAACAAATTACACAGTACATAATATAAACAATTCAAATAACAACTTATGAGACGATTATTTTTACTCTTTTTGCTTCTTTCAACGGCTTACACAGGCTTTGCGCAATGCATCCCCAATACGAATCCTGCAAATAACGGGAACTTGTTGATGGCACCCACGGATGAGGGCGCCACTGCATCGCTTAATAATGTACTCACTGGAGTTCCTAGTAACATGCGAGCAGACACTTATGTTGCCGTGTATGCCCTGGTAATTGGTTACGAATACCAGGTGAACTCCTCCGTCGCCACAGATTATTTTACGGTGCGCAGTGGTACATTTGACGGTCCGGTGATAGCGTACGGTCCGCAGCCGTTGAACTTTACGGCGCCCGCCAGCGGTACATATTTCATGCACCTTAATTCCGATGCCAATTGCAGCAAAGCCGCCGGGGGGGTTGGCCATTACTTTAGTATCACCCTGTTGACGAAGACTTCCACACCTGCAGGTTGCTTTCAAACCACTAGTGTATTTACCAGCATGACGGCGCCGACGGCAGACAACGGAACCTCAACTACCTCACCAATGCAAGCCGGCGCCTGGACGAACCTAAACAATGTGGTTGCTGGCAATACTTACACAATAACGTCGACCATTGGCAGCGATTACTTATCGGTGCGCAGCGGTTCCTCAAGAGGTGCTATCGTGGTCGCGGGCACACAACCGGTAACATTTACCGCACCCGTCGGCGGCACGTATTTCGTGCACCTGAATACTAATGAATATTGCGGTGCCGATGGAACCCAACGCAGACTTACAACTACCCGTATTTATCCCGACTGCAACGGAATACCTACGCCCGGCAAAGCGGTCACCTCAAACGCTGGCCCGGTTTGTCCCAATGCGTCGTTTACCTTGTCGGTTGACGGAAATTTGGAAGCGAAGGGAATTACCTACCAATGGCAAGTAAGCACCACGGGTGAATCCGGACCTTTTACGAACATCGATGGTAAAACCAATGCTACAGCCATTATCACTGGCCAGGCGCAAAGTAGTTGGTACCGTATGGTAGCAAACTGCACCATTTCGAACCAAAGCGCAGCGAGCGCCGCTGTCAATGTTGAGCAAGCAACTAATACTACCTTTTACAGGGATTTTGACAACGACGGCTTTGGTGATGCTAATCAAAGCATTGCCGTATGTTCTGCCACCGCTCCAACCGGTTATGTGTCGGATAATACCGATTGTTATGACAATGATGCAAGCCTCAATCCGAACACCATATGGTATCTCGATTTTGATGGTGATGGGTATTATACCGGCAGCGGTATCAAATCCTGCCTGCCTCCTATACAAAAAGGCTATAAGCATACGGGTTTAACCGGTGGTAATGACTGTGATGATAACAATATAGACATTCATGAACCGGTACAGTACTATGTAGATGGTGATCACGATGGTTATGGTTCAACCACAACAGCTCTTGTTTGCTCCTTAACAGCTACAACCGGATATGCTACGAACAATACCGACTGCAATGATGGTGATGCAACCATTCATGAACCTGTGCAATACTATGTCGATGCTGACCATGACGGCTTTGGTTCTACTACCATCGAAGACGTATGTGCTGCTACCGCGCCTGTGGGCTATTCAACCAATAGCACTGACTGCGATGATACGGATGGTACTGTGCACGAACCCCAGCAATATTATGTAGATGGGGACCATGATGGTTTTGGCTCTACCGCAACCGCTATGGTATGCTCTTCTACTGCCACAACCGGGTATTCCATGAACAATACCGATTGCAATGATGCGAATGCAAACATTCATGAAGCGGTGCGATACTATGTCGATGCCGACCGTGATGGTTATGGTTCCACAACTACAGCCATGCTATGTGAAGCTACAGCACCAACAGGGTATTCCAGTAACAACACCGATTGTGATGATGAAAATGCAGCCGTTCACATCTCCCATCAATTCTATGTGGATGCAGACCAGGATGGTTTTGGTTCCACTGAAATAGCCATGCTGTGCGAATCAACAGCTCCGGTTGGCTATGCTACAAACAATACCGATTGTAACGATAAAGATGCAACCGTGCAAATACCACAGCAGTATTTTGTAGACGCTGATCTCGATGGTTATGGTTCCACCAAAACAGCATTTGTTTGTTCCTCAACAGCTACACCAGGATATGCTACGAACAGTGCCGACTGCAATGATAAAGATGCAACCATTCATGAACCTGTGCAATACTATGTCGATGCGGACCATGACGGATTTGGTTCTACTACTACTGAAGGCGTATGTGCTGCAACCGCGCCTGTGGGCTATTCAACCAATAGCACTGACTGC
>JAURWD010000120.1 GCA_030655145.1 Ferruginibacter sp. | reverse complement strand
AGGATCAGGGAGCGTTTTACACCACTGGTAAAAATCTGCAAAGAATATGGCACCGCCATGCGTATCGGCACCAATCACGGCAGTTTAAGCGACCGCATCATGAGCCGCTATGGCGATACCGCCATGGGCATGGTTGTAAGCGCCATGGAGTTTTTAAGAATTGCAAGGGCTGAAGACTATCATAATATAGTGCTGAGCATGAAGAGCAGTAACCCACAGGTGATGGTACAGGCTTACCGTTTACTCGTTAATCACATGATGGAGGAATTTGGCGAAGCCTATCCCTTACACCTGGGCGTAACCGAAGCAGGTGATGGAGAAGATGGCCGGATAAAATCCGCGATAGGTATTGGTACCCTGCTTGAAGATGGTATTGGAGATACGATCCGCGTGAGCCTGACCGAAGACCCGGAATTGGAGATCCCGGTTTGTTTAGACTTAGTCAAAAGATATGCGCCTCTGCGTTTATCCAATACTCAGGAAGGTCAAATTCCTGCGATCACAAAACTGCCTTATTCACCTTTTGAGTATAAACGCCGCGAAACTTTTGTTGTCGGAAATATCGGCGGAAAGAACGTGCCGATTGTTATCGCAGACTTGAGCAAAATTGAGAAGATAACGCCAGCGCATCTTTGGAACCTGGGCTATACCTATGATGAGAATACAGATAAATGGCTGATCAGCGACCTTGCAGCTGATTATATTTTTACGGGCAACCAGTTACTGGACTTTAATCTTCCCGGAACGGTAAAAGTGATCGTTTATCCGGCAACCTGGCTGCTTGCAGGAGATAACTCAACGTATTTCCCTATTTATGAAGACAGTGGTTATGTTGATGCGAATGTTTCAGGGTCGCAACTAAACTTTGTTATGGTCGATTGCTTCAGCCAGGATGCAGCCGGTGCGGGTTTCACCCACCTGCAAGAACTCGCTAATGACCCAACGGTTGTGCTTTGTTTAAGTTCAGGGAACGTTCGAGCGATGGCGTCTGTTCGTAGAATGATGGCGGAACTTATGAATCTGTCGATCAACAATCCCGTTGTTTTTATAACCGATAGCAATTGGTCAACCGCTGATGAACACCTGATCCATTTTGCAACAGAAACAGGGGCGTTGTTCCTCGATGGCATGGGTGACGGTATTTGCCTCGGCATGTCCTCAACTGCTTATAGCAATGCTGCTAATAAGGCAGTAAGCGGTAGAAATTATACTGCTAATTCCAGTGTTGAACAATTTATCAATAACACCGCATTCTCTATACTACAGGCAACGCGTACTCGCATTTCCAAAACAGAGTACATCAGTTGTCCAAGTTGCGGCCGTACACTTTTTGATCTGCAGGAAACAACGGCTCGCATACGTAATGTCACCAACCATCTTAAAGGTGTGAAGATTGCCATCATGGGTTGTATCGTAAATGGGCCGGGAGAAATGGCCGATGCCGATTTTGGCTATGTTGGAAGTGGGGTAGGCAAAATCACGCTCTATCGTGGTAAAGAAGTGGTAAAAAGAAATATCGACAGTGCCATCGCGGTTGATGAACTGATCAATTTATTGAAGGAGAGCGACGCCTGGGTAGATGTCTGATCCGTTTGGAGGCAAAGTTGGCATGCCTCAGGGAATATGATATCCCATTGTTTTTCTGCAACCTGCCATTCCATTTCTGCTTAAAGGAAACATTCCGCCTACGATTCCTACTCATGTTCTCCCAGGTGTTGATGACACCTTGAATCCAATTTTATCAATATTCCTGGTTGATGCACGCTTTCACTTCCAGAACAATTAATTTTATTGTTCAGCTAATTTCATGAATTTATGACAACAGATTTTTTAGTAATTGGCAGCGGGATCGCCGGGCTAACATATGCCTTGAAAGTTGCAGAGGCTTATCCTGATAAAGCGATCACCATTTTAACTAAGGCTCAAAGTGATGAAACGAATACAAAGTATGCGCAGGGTGGTATCGCGGGGGTGATGGATTTTGATAATGACAGTTTTAATAAACATATAGAGGATACTTTAATCGCAGGAGATGGGTTATGCAACAGGGAGGTAGTGGAAATTGTTGTTAAGGAAGGCGTAGAAAGGATCAAGGAACTGATCGAGTGGGGGGCAAGATTCGATAAAGATAAAGATGGCGACTATTCACTGGGGAAAGAGGGAGGACACAGCGAATTTAGAATTCTTCACCATAAAGATGTTACCGGTAAAGAAATGGAAAGAGCATTGCTCGAAGCTATCAGGCGCCGGAAGAACATTGAACTGCTTAGTCATTGTTTTGTGCTGGACATAATTACACAACATCACCTTGGCTTTTTAGTAACCAAGGCTACGCCTGATATTGAATGTTACGGTGTCTATGTTTTAAACCTCAATACCAACAAAATCGAAAAAATAATTGCGGGAACTACTTTATTGGCAACCGGTGGAAATGGACAGGTTTACCGCACTACCACGAACCCTGCAATTGCAACAGGTGATGGGGTGGCGATGGTGTACCGTGCAAAGGGCCGGATCGAGAATATGGAATTTATCCAGTTTCATCCGACAGCATTATATGAGCCTGGCGTACGGGGTCAAAGTTTTTTAATAACGGAGGCGGTTAGGGGCGATGGCGGCATTCTCAGAAATCACAAGGATGAAGCATTTATGAGTCGGTATGATGAGCGCCTTGATCTTGCACCCCGCGATATCGTAGCCAGGGCGATCGATAGCGAAATGAAGATCAACGGTACCGAACATGTTTATCTTGATTGCCGGCATTTCACAAAAGAACAATTCACCGCACACTTCCCAAATATTTACGATAAGTGCCTTAGCATCGGGGTCGATATCACAAAAGACATGATACCTGTTGCACCGGCTGCGCATTACAGTTGCGGCGGCATAAAAACAGACGAGTTTGCACGCACTTCCATTACCAATCTTTATGCCGCCGGAGAGTGTGCGTCTACAGGATTACATGGCGCAAACAGGCTGGCAAGTAATTCTTTATTAGAGGCGATGGTGTTTGCTCACCGCGCCTACAAGGACGTGGCAACGCGCCAGGGAATGCCTAAAAATCTTTTACCAGAAAACCTTAAACTTGTTGAAGCCATTCCAAACTGGAAATCTGAAGGTACCAATGCACCCAAAGAAATGATCCTTATCACACAAAGCGTAAAAGAACTAAAACTGCTCATGAGTGACTATGTCGGTATTGTGCGGAATAATGAACGTTTGCTCCGGGCATCAAAACGACTGGATCTGTTGTATGAAGAAACGGAAGCGCTTTACCAGAAAACTGCTGTGTCTCCCCAGTTATGCGAGCTCCGCAATATGATCACCGTGGCATACCTGGTCGTTAAATGTGCTGACTTTCGCGAAGAAAGCCGGGGACTTCATTTTAATACAGACTACCCCGAAAAAGCTAATATGGTTCAAAACATCGTGTTATAAAGAAGCAGTACGTACAACCACATAAAGGATTGCAGGAACGTCAGTCGGGGTAGGAAGTATCTCAGCCTTCGTACTATTATCTTTGCAGCATGTATTATTTACTTTTCGGCTTCCTCTATCTTTTTTCTCTGCTTCCGTTTTTCATTCTTTACCTGGTTAGTGATTTCGTCTACGTGCTGCTTTACTATATCATTGGGTATAGAAGAAAAGTTGTGGAAGGCAATATTGCCCTGGCTTTTCCCGAAAAGTCCGTTTCTGAGAGAACCCGCATTGCAAAACAATTCTATAAAAATTTCGTCGACACATTCATTGAAACCATAAAACTCATTTCGCTGAGCGATGCCGAATTTGATCGGAGATGTAAGGGTGATTTTTCACAAGTGAATGCGATCGCTGAAAACGGCGGAAATGTTTTGTTCCTGGCGATCCACCAGTTTAACTGGGAATATGTAAATCTTTTCCTCGGCCGTAACATGAAAATTCCTTTCCTGGGAGTGTATGCGAAAATCGAAAACAAGGCGGTTAACAAGATATTCTACGATATCAGGGCAAAATACGGTTCAATATTGATTGCCAACACAGCCTTCCAGCGGCAAATAGTTGAGTGGCTTCGAAAACAGTACGCTATCTGTTTGGCTGCAGACCAGGCCACTGCTCCGGAAAAAGGGTACTGGCTAAACTTATTTGGAAGACCTGCCCCTTTTGTAACAGGACCACACAAAACCTCCGCGAAAAGCAAACCGGCAGTAGTGTACATTAAAATGGTGAAATTGAAAAGGGGCTTTTATGAATTGATCCCATGTGAGTTAGTAACCAACGCTGACGAGTACACGCCCGAAACGTTTGCGCTTAAATACCGCGATTACATTGAAGCACTTATCCGGGAACAACCGGCAAATTATTTATGGAGCCATCGTCGCTGGAAACACACTTTCAGCGAAGCGAATGAAAAACAATGGGTTGATAAGGAGCCTCCGGGCAAACATGAAAAACTTTCTTTTTAAGAATAATTCAGACCTACCTTTTGCGCATTAATTCAACACACTTGGATCCTTGGCCGTTTTGATGGTTGGCTGCTCTTTGATGCTGGCCCATCCGCCTGCAACGTTTCGTATGTTGTGCAGCCCCTGGGCTTTCATTAGTGAGCAAGCGATCACACTCCTGTAGCCACTACCGCAATGCACGTAGATATTTTGGTGGTC